>JANYIY010000096.1 GCA_025358615.1 Gammaproteobacteria bacterium
CGCAAAAAAGCTCTTGGACACCGCCGGCGAGGTACCGAACAAGTACAGCACCAGCCAGCCGTAGCGCCGATAATTGCGCAGCACAGCGAAATACCGCTCGGATATGAAACTCTGCCCGGCCTGCTTGGACTCGTCGACGTCCGCGAGAACGCTCCACAGGCGCGGCGAAAACGAATAATTGAAATGCACGCCGGAAATCGCCTGCATGATGCGCCCGTAGCGCACCCCCAAACCGTGCCGATAGACGGTCTTCATGCGGCCCACGTTCGAGGTGCCGAACTGCGCCAGCGGAATGCTGGCATCGCCGTCGATCGCGCACGGCATGCTCGTCGCCCACAGCAATTCGTCATCCAAGTGGCGGTACACGAATTGGTGGATATCGCACAAATACTGCAGCAATTCCCAGGTCTCGCCGAATGGCGGCGTGACCAGCTCGATCAGCGATTCGGAAAAATCCGTGGTGATATTCGCGTTGGTGAGCGGCGCGCCCAATGCGGCAGGATGTCGCGTCTGCACGATGTCGCCGCCGGGCGAGACCCGCAATGACTCCTTTTCGACGCCCTTGCGGCCGCCGCGCAGAACGCCACGCTCCCCGGAATTGATGAGCCCCGCGAGACGGCGCTCGAATTTCTTATCCACCACGTTGCGCAATACCTCAATCCTCGATTATCGATTCACGGCAGCTCGGCGACGGCCTCGATTTCGACCAGGAACCCCGGGTCCACCAGCCGCTGCACCTGAACCCAGGAGGTCGTCGGCAGCCGCTCTTTGCGGTAGTACTCGAACCGCAAGTCGGAGGCTTTCAGCAAGGCGTCCATGTCGGTCGTATATATGGTCTCTTTTACGACCTCGTCGAAGCCGGCCCCGTGCGCGGCGAGCGTGCGGCGTATATTGGAGTAAGCGGCGCGCATTTGCCCGGCCATGTCTCCCGGCGCCACCAGCCGCCCGTTCTGATCCGCGGCGACCGACCCGGAAATATACAGCGTTTTGTCGATCAGGACGGCCTGGGAGTAGCCGAAATCCTTTTCGTATGGGTTCAAGTGGAATTCCTGCTTGACCCGTGGTGGCGGCGGCTGCGCGGCGCGCTGGCAGGCACTTAAGGCCAGCCCCGACGCCAGCCAAGCGATGAGTACGACCGCGCTGCGCATGACCTACCCCGATTTTTGCTTCTGCACGAGTTCGGCGCGGGTGCGCAGGGCGCGCAGCATTTTCGGCAAGTCGCGCTTCAGGGCCGCGCGCATGATCCAGCGCGGAACCCAGAAGCCGGGGGCCAAGTCGACCGTGTAGTGCGCGATGGTAGAGTCGCCATCGCTCTCCAGCACCCACGAACCCCGCAGGACGCGTAAGTCCCCGGAGACACGTTCTATGGACACGCGCGCGGGCTGATCATAGGAAGCGCGAATCTCATAGGTCAACTTAGGCACAAACCAGGAATAGTCCAACACATGGCGAATCCGCTGCCATGACCGATCCGGCGCCGTTTCCTTGACGTCGCACGCCACCAGGCCCGGCACCAGATGCAGCGCTTCGGCGCAGCTCGTGATCAGCGACCAGACTACTTCGCGGCGCGCGTGAATGCGCACCGTGGCTCTGGCATTGCCACTCTGTTCACCGGCATCGAGCGTTACGGCGAGATCGATGTCGCCGTGCTGCGCCGACTCCTGCGCAAGATCCGCGGCAGGCGATAGGTAGTACGTCAGCAGCAGCGAGACTAGGAAGAATAATTGGCGCACGGCTTAGTCTGACCCCTGTCGATCCATACTGTTCGATTTGAATCGCCGCCCTGGCGGTTGTTTCCAAGCCGCATCAGCGTCGAGCCTCCATCCATACCCGGAGCTTGGCCTCGAGAATGTCGAGGGGCATGGCCCCATCCTTGAGTACCTCGGAGTGGAATTCGCGGTAATCGAACTTAGGCCCGAGCACCTGTTGTGCCCGGTTGCGCAGCGCCTGGAACTTGATCTCGCCCATCATGCAGGCCAGGGCCTGTGCGGGCTGCGCCACGAAGCGGTCGGTCAACAGGTTGGCGCCGGAGTCATCCAGCGCCAACTGTGCCCGCAGGTAATCCACCGCCTGCGCATGAGTCCAATCCTTCGCGTGCAAGCCTGTGTCTACAACCAAAGCGGCCGCACACTTCAATTGTGCCGATGCCGCGCCTCGTTTAGCTGCATCGTCGCGATACAGCCCCAACTCCTCGCCCAGCGATGCCGCGTACAGAGCCCATCCCTCGACAAAGGCCGGCGCTGCGCCGAAGCGTCGGAATTTGGGCAACTCCACCCGCTCTTGCTGAAGCGCGCCTTGCAGGTGCCGCCCGGGCAGGGTTTCGTGCAGAAATTCTGCAATCTCGACGGTCGCCGGCCGCTCGCCCGCGGTGCTTACATAGAGAATGGCGGGCGTCGAGCCATCCGCCGCGGCGCGCTGGTATTCGAGCGCTGTCCCCGCGCCGCCAAGAGGATTCGCCGCCCGTATCTCGAAGTCTGCCTGCGGAAGTGCGGAAAACAACGCCGGCACGGCCGCCAGCGTCAAGACTTTGAGATCGCGATAGGCAGTCAATAGATCTGCAGGAGCTACTGTCTGGGGCATCGCCGGCAACGATTGCAGGCGTGCCCGAATGCGCTCGACCTCGGCGAGTCCGATACCGTGGATCTCGTTCGGCGTGAGGCGCGTGTCGGTCGCGCGTCTGACCAGACTTGCGTACCAGGACGCCCCCAAGGGCAGTGCCGACAGTGCCACACTCGTCCTTGCCCTCGGCAGGTATTCCTTTTGTATGAAATCGTGCAATTCCCGAATGGCGGGCAGCAGTCGATCCTTCACGGCGGCATTGAGGCTTGCGCCCAAACGAGCTCGGTCCGGCTCCTTGATGGCCGCAGGCATGGTCCGCGCTGGTATGTAGAACACGCTGGCGGACGTGTCCTCACCCAAACCTCGCAGCAGCGGCGTCGCCCGCTCCATGAGCACCCGCGGGGAGGTATAGCCGCGCCGCATCCCCTCGCGCATATTCGCGATCGACTGTCGCATCCAGCGCAGCGAACCGTCGATCCGCAGCAGCCAATCGCCATACTCTTCGGCGTTCTGCAGCGGAAACTGCCCCATGTCAGCGGCCGCCCGCGCCAGCTGCAGCGGTGGGCTGTCGAAGGGATCGATGGGTAGGAGCTCGGCCGGATAAGTGAAACCCTCGATATCCTGCTCGCGCTGGCGCCTGAAGATATCGTAGGTCAACTTTGACTCGGCCTCCAGCGAGTCGCGCGGAATAGCGATAATTTCGGCTAGATAATGCCGTTCCAGGGCCAGGGAATCGGCCAGCGCTTGCGGCGCGAGGGCAGTGCCCCGGGGCAGGCGCTCATCCCAATAGCGATCGACGATTCGACTCAAGGGCTCAGGGGGCGCGCTCGAGCTCGTGGCTTGGGAGGGTGCCGGCGCGGGCGGCGCACCACAGGCGGCGAGCCACAAAACGGCCAGTCCAAGTGCAATGGCATACGAAAATCGGGTCATAAATTGATTATAAGCCGGTAGCTAGGTCCATAATTCGCAGCTTACCTTCTCGGGAGTCAGCCCTATGTTGGTCGGAGCCAGTCCTCGGCGCGTTGCGATTGTCGGCGGTGTGCGCATTCCCTTTGCACGCGGCAACGGCGCGTACGCCCATGTCGGCAATCAGGAGATGTTGACTGCCACGCTGCGTGGCTTGGTCGAGCGCTTCGGGCTGCAGGGTCAGCGCCTGGACGACGTCGCGGCCGGAGCGGTGATGAAACACTCCAGCCAATGGAATTTGACGCGCGAGTCGGTGCTTGGCTCGGGTCTTGCCGCGGAAACGCCGGGGCTTGACCTGCAGCGCGCCTGCGGCACCAGTCTGGAGGCGGCGATCGTGCTCGGCAACAAGATTGCCCTGGGGCAGATCGACTGCGCGATTGCCGGCGGCGTGGACACCGTCAGCGACCCGCCGGTGGTCTATCCCAAGAGCTTTCAACAAAAGCTGCTGCGAAGTTATCGCGGCAAGTCCTTGGGTGAACGCATGGGTCCGTGGTTCGGCCTGCGGCCGAAGGATTTGCGGCCGGTGCTGCCCGGCATCGCAGAGCCACGCACCGGATTGTCGATGGGCGAGAGCACTGAACTCATGGTGAAGACCTGGGGCATCAGCCGCGCGGACCAGGACCAGTTGGCGCTGGAAAGTCACCAGAAGGCCGCGGCCGCCTATGCGTCGGGGTTTTATAAGGATCTGGTGCTCGAGTATCTCGGCCTCGCCAGCGACAACAATATTCGCAGCGACACATCGATTGAGAAGCTGGCGAAGCTCAAGCCGGTGTTCGATTTGTCGGGGGCGGGCACATTGACGGCGGGAAACTCCACGCCGATGACGGACGGCGCGTCGGCGGTGCTGCTGGCGAGCGAAGCGTGGGCGCGCGAACGCAATTTGCCGGTGCTGGCCTTCCTCACCTACGGCAAAGTTGCCGCCGTGGATTACATACACAAGAAGGAAGGCTTGCTGATGGCGCCCGCCTTCGCGGTGCCGCGAATGCTGAGCGATGCGCACCTCACGCTTCAAGACTTCGACTACTACGAAATTCATGAGGCCTTCGCCGGGCAGGTGCTGTGCACCCTCAAGGCATGGACCGATCCAGTTTTTTGCCGCGACAAGCTGGGCCTGCCGGGCGCGCTCGGCAGCATCGACCGCGCCAAGCTCAACGTGATGGGCGGCAGCCTCGCCGTCGGCCATCCGTTCGCCGCCACCGGCACGCGCATCGTCACCACCCTGGCGAAAATTCTCGACGCCCAACGCGGCAAGCGTGGACTGATATCGGTCTGCACGGCCGGCGGCATGGGGGTTACCGCAATTCTTGAGCGCTGACAAATGAACGCGCTATCCTTCGCGCCCACATCCAAAGGACCCGCAAACAACCATGGGACTTAGCGTCGAACTGATCGCATCTGACGGGCATCGGCTGTCCGCGTACCTCGCCGAGCCTTCAGCTAAGCCTCGCGGCGGTGTGGTCGTGGTCCAAGAAATATTCGGGGTGACGCGGCACATTCGCGCAGTGGCGGACCAGTATGCGGCCGCGGGTTTTCTCGCCGTGGCGCCGGCCCTGTTCGACCGCGTGGAGCGCGACGTCGACGTCCCCTACACGGACATGGCGAAGGGCCTGAGCTACATGCAGGCTTTGAACAGCGCGCAGGTGATGCTCGACCTGCAGGCGGCCGTCCTGCGGGTGCGCCCGGCCGGTAAAGTGGCCGTAGTAGGTTATTGTTGGGGAGGCACGATGGCGTACCTGGCTGCGGCGCAGCTCGAAATCGACGCCGCGGTGGCTTACTATGGGGGCGGAATCAGCCGCCACATCGACGCCAAGTTGCGCGCTCCCGTGATGTTTCATTTCGGCGAGAAAGACGCACATATTCCAAGAACGGCGGTGGAGCAGATCAGGGCGGCGCATCCCGAAGGGATCTATCATCTGTACCCGGCGGACCACGGCTTCAACTGCACCGATCGTGCAAGCCACGAACCCGAGAGCGCAAAGCTCGCTCTGCAGCGTAGTTTAGAATTCTTGCATCGACACCTAGGCTAGAGATTTAAAGATGAAACTCAAAGATCCCCTGCTGCTGCGCGAGCTGTGCTTCATCGACGGCGGCTGGGGGCCCGCGGATGGCGGCGGCAGCATCGACGTGCACAATCCCGCCACCGCCGAGAAATTGGGAGTGATACCGAACATGGGCGCGGGCGAGTGCCGGCGCGCGATTGCGGCTGCGGCAGCGGCTCTGCCGGCCTGGACCGCGCGCACCGCCAAGGAGCGCGCCATCGCGCTGCGCCGCTGGTTCGACCTGATGCTGGTGCATCAAGACGACCTCGCCATGCTCATGACCGCGGAGCAGGGCAAGCCGCTGGCGGAGTCCAAAGGCGAAATCGCCTACGCCGCTTCCTTCATTGAATGGTTTGCCGAAGAAGCCAAGCGCATGTATGGCGATGTCATTCCCGGGCATCAGGCCGACAAGCGGATTCTGGTTCTGCGGCAACCCGTGGGCGTGGTCGCAGCCATCACGCCGTGGAATTTTCCGGCCGCCATGATTACCCGCAAGGCCGGGCCGGCGCTCGCGGCGGGCTGCACCATGGTGTGCAAGCCGGCCACTCAGACTCCTTATTCCGCGTTGGCGCTGGCGGAGTTGAGCGCCCGGGCCGGCATCCCGAAGGGCGTGTTCAATGTGATAACCGGGTCCGCGGCCGCGATCGGCGGCGAGATGACGTCGAATCCCTCGGTACGCAAGCTGACGTTCACGGGATCCACCGAAATCGGCAAGAAGCTCATGGCGCAATGCGCCGGCACGGTGAAGAAAATCTCGCTGGAACTCGGCGGCAACGCGCCGTTTATCGTCTTCGACGATGCGGACCTCGATGCCGCGGTTCAGGGCGCCATCGCCAGCAAGTATCGAAACACGGGGCAGACCTGCGTCTGCGCGAACCGTCTGTTGGTGCAGGCGGGGATTTATGACGAGTTTGCGAAGAAACTCACCGACGCCGTGTCGAAACTGCGCATCGGCGACGGCTTGGCGGGCGTCACCGACCAGGGACCGCTGATCGACGCCAAAGCGGTGGCCAAGATCGAGGAACATATCGCGGATGCCGTGGCCAAGGGCGCTACAGTGAGGCTGGGCGGCAAGCGCCATTCGCTGGGTGGAACGTTTTTCGAACCCACCATACTGACCCAGGTAACGCGCAAAATGCTGATTGCGCGCGAGGAAACCTTCGGCCCGGTGGCGCCGCTGTTCAAGTTTGAAACTGAGGCCGAGGCCATCGCCATGGCCAACGACACCGAATTCGGTTTGGCCGCCTACTTGTACACGCGCGATCTGGCGCGCAGCTGGCGAGTTTCGGAAGCCATCGAATACGGAATTGTCGGCTTGAACACCGGTATTATTTCCACCGAGGTGGCGCCGTTCGGCGGCGTCAAGGAATCGGGCATCGGGCGCGAAGGATCGAAGTACGGAATTCTCGACTACACCGAGATGAAGTACGTATGCATCGGCGGAGTGAGTTGAGAGGCCGGTGCTCGGACGATTCCTGGAATTCTCGCTCGCGACGCCGGACATTCAGGCCTCATTGGATTTCTACAGCAAGCTCGGATTTTCCCAGGCAGAAGTGGGCGATGCATGGCTGCATCCCTACGCGGTGGTGACCGACGGCAGAATTTCCCTGGGGCTGCATCAGCAGGCGATCCCTGCGCCCTCGTTGACCTTCATCAAGCCTGATTTGCTCAAACACTTGGCGGGCCTGGAGGAGCTCGGGCTGGAATTCGAGTTCCGCCATCTGGGCAATGATGTGTTCAACGAGGTCGGTTGGTTCGACCCGTCGGGGCATCTCATCAGGCTGGTGGAGGCGCGCACCTATTCGCCGGCGAAGCGCGCCGTTACCGACATTTCGAAGTGCGGCTATTTTATGGAAATTGCGCTGCCCACGCAGGATTTGCAGTCATCGAAGGGCTATTGGGAACAATTCGGCTTCGTCGGTATGGACGAGATGGATGACCGTCTGCCGCATATTTCCTGCACCAGCGACTACATCGATCTCGGGCTGTACGATCCCGCGCACCTACGACGCCCGACGCTGCGTTTCGAAGTCGACGATGTCGGCGGTTCCTTGGCGCGGCTCGCAGAAATCGGCATGTCACCGAACGGCGAATTGCCGTCGCCGCTGCGGCAGGTGCCGGCCGCCGTGCTGGTGGCGCCCGAAGGCACGCACATCCTTCTGTCCTCGCCGGAAGCCTAGTACGTTGGCGCGGTGATTTTGACCGGCCCAGTGCCTTCCGGTCAGAATCATAGTGCCGAGAGACTAGAGATCGGCGACGATTTTGAACTTGATGGTCAACGTGTCTTGGACTTGCAGCGCCCCCAGCATCAGACTGTACGGCGTCAGCCCCAGCGCCGTCTGGCGCAATTCCAGCGTCCCGGTTGCAACCATGTGACTAGAGTCGATCTGCAGTGCAAAGGCCACCTCGATTTTTGACTCGTGCCCCGCGACGTTGAACGCGACCGCGGCAGTCATCTTGGTCAAGTCCTGGACGCCCTGCGGAGCCGCGACATTCACGCCGCTGATGGTAATCAGCGGAAACTCGTCGGCATCGAGCACCGCAGTGCTTAGCATGTTGTGCAGAGTTCCCGTCCTGGCATCGTCCGGGACTTCGGCCGCAAAGTCCGAGCCCTCTTCGCGGCGCGCCTGTGCATCATCAACCTCGAAGCGGGCGACCGGTACGCTCAGCGAAAATGCGGCCGTGCCGACGGCATCCGGCGCGCCTGCTGCATCGGCCAAATTGACCGAGCCGCGGATGGCGCGGTTGACCATGACGTGGTTGTGCCCGAGGCGCGCCAGCGCGCCGGCCCGATACACAAGCACTCGCAGCTCCGATTGATTCTCATCCACTCGGTACAGCTTCCCGGTCGAGGGCAATCTCAGACTCGCAGTGGAAGCTTGCGCTGCCGGCGGCGCGGCTTGCCGCGGCCGGGGTGCGCCGCAGCCGGCCAACGCCAGCACGAGAATGCCCACGCGGCAGATTTTCAACACCAGCATCACTCCGCTGTCTTGCTAAACTAGCTGGAGTGCAGTCTGCGCGCGGAGCCCAAGGTATGCCAAATCAAAGTTCACCGACACGCTACGGCGCGGTCGCGCAAGCCTTTCATTGGCTCATCGCGGCATTGGTAGTCACGCAGTTCGTGCTGGCGAATCTGGCCGATGATCTGCCGATCGGGGTCCACAAATTGGCGCTGCTCGCGCGCCATAAGAGCTTCGGCATGACGGTGCTGATGCTGGCGATACTGCGTCTGCTGTGGCGGCTCAAGCATCAGCCGCCGGAGTTGCCTGCCGGGATGAAGCCTGTGGAGCGGATGCTCGCGCGTTCGACTCACATCGCGTTCTACGTGCTGCTGTTTGCCATGCCCCTGAGCGGATGGCTGATGTCGTCGGCGAAGAACTATTCGGTCAGCTGGTTTGGCCTGTTTACCTGGCCCAACTTGATCGGCAAGAACGAGGCAGCCTTTGAAGTGTTGCGCTCCACGCACCACATCTTGAGCGATGTCCTGTTCGTCATCGCGGTGCTGCACATTCTCGCCGCCCTCAAACATCATTTCTGGAATAAGGATGACGTGTTGCTGCGTATGCTGCCCTTCACCAAGGCGCGAAGCACCAGTTCGGAGAAGCAATCATGATGAGACTCCTCACGGCATCGATGGCGCTGGCTGCCGTAGCTGCATCGATCGCCACGAGCGCTGCGGGTACGGCGCCGGTAACAGCCCCGGTAACAGCCCCGGTAGCAGCGCCGGTATCCGCGGCCGGCTACTCCGCCGATCCGCAGCAAAGCCGCCTGGAGTTCATCGGCGTGCAGGCGGGCGCGGATTTCAAGGGCTCGTTCCACAAGTTCACGGCCGCCGTCGACTTCGCGCCGGAGGCGCTGCAGAGCTCGCACCTCGACGTAGTGATCGACTTGAACTCGGTGGATTCCATGGACAAGGATCGCGACACGGCCATCCGCGGCGCCGATATTTTCGACGTGGCACACTGGCCGACCGCGCACTATGTCACGCGGAGCTTCACCAGGACCGCAACGGGCTATGCGGCTGTCGGCGCGCTGACCTTGCGCGGCGTAACCAAGGACGTTGCGATCGACTTTCAATTCACCAAGGCCGCCGCCGCTGCGAAGCTCGAAGGCAGCGCCAAGCTCAAGCGGCTGGATTTCGGCGCGGGCCAGGGCGATTGGAAGAGCACCGAATGGGTGGCGGACGCCGTGAAGATCAGCTTCTCGCTGGTGCTCAAGCCCAAGTCGTAGGCGCCTAACGAACCGGCAGCTCGCGGGACTTTTGCACCGTGCGCAGCGCGAAACTGGATTGCACCCGCGCCACATAGGGTAGACGCGTGAGGTGCTGGCTGTGCAGGCGCTCAAAGTCCGCGGTGTCCGCCAATACCACTCGCAACAGATAGTCGTATTCGCCGGACATGAGATAGCACTCCATGACTTCGGGGACTTTACGTGCCGCTTCTTCGAAGGCGTGCAGATGTGCCTGTTCCTGGCGCTCCAAAGTGATGTTGACGAACACGTTGACCGGGCACCCCGCCTTTTGCTGGTTGATCAGCGCGGTGTATCCCTCGATGAAACCGGCCTCCTCCAGGGCGCGGACCCGCCTGAGACAGGCGGATTCAGACAGGCTGACGCCGTCGGCCAATTGGCTGTTCGTGATGCGGCCGTCGAGCTGCAGCGCGCGGACGATGGCGCGATCGTAGCGATCGAGTTTCATTCTTAAAAGGCTCCGGCCGCAGCCAGCAATATCTTGCGTGAAACTGGCATTAGGCGCTGTATTCTGCCATTTCCGCGGGGTCCATGACCGGTTTTTGCAACTTTCCAGCGTCCTGGACCAGTAATCTATGCCCCATCCCCCCCCCAACGCCTGACCGGCAGAGAAACCCCATGAAAGTCGGTGTCCCCAAAGAGATCAAGATTCACGAGTATCGAGTCGGTTTGGTGCCCGCGGGCGTTCGCGAACTGGTCGATTCCGGGCATCAAGTGCTGGTGCAAAGCGGAGCCGGTTCGGGCATAGGGTTCGACGACTCGCACTACCAGGCAGCCGGCGCTGCCGTCGTACAGCGCGCCGAAGACGTGTTTGCCGCCGCCGATCTCGTAGTGAAAGTGAAGGAACCACAACTCGAGGAATGCCAGCGATTACGCAGCGGGCAAACTCTGTTCACCTATTTGCACCTGGCAGCCGACCGCGAGCAAGCAATGGCGCTGCTGGCCTCGGGTGCCACCGCCATCGCCTACGAGACCGTCACCGCTCCTGACGGCTCGCTGCCGCTGCTGACGCCGATGAGCGAGGTTGCCGGGCGCATGTCCGTGCAAGTCGGCGCCAACAGTCTGCAGAAGGCCAATGGCGGCTTCGGCGTGCTGCTCGGGGGCGTGCCGGGCGTGGCACCCGCCAAGGTCGTGGTGCTGGGCGGCGGCGTGTCCGGAACCCATGCGGTCGAGATGGCTGTGGGGCTGCGCGCCGACGTCACGGTGGTCGACCGCTCGGTGAAGCGGCTGCGCGAGCTCGCGGTGCAGTTCGGCAGCAGCGCCAAGACCGTCTATTCGACGGCGGATGCGATCGAGCGCCTGACGCGCGATGCTGACCTCGTGATCGGCGCGGTGCTGGTCGCGGGGTCGGCGGCGCCAAAGCTGGTGACCCGCGAGATGGTCAAGCGCATGAAGGCCGGGGCGGTGCTGGTCGACATCGCGATCGACCAGGGCGGCTGCTTCGAGACCAGCCGGCCGACGACGCACGCGGAGCCGACGTACGTCGTCGACGGCGTGCTGCACTACTGCGTGACCAACATGCCGGGCGCGGTGCCGCGCACCTCGACGTTCGCGCTGACCAACGCGACGCTGCCGTACGTGCGCGCGCTCGCCGACCTCGGCTGGGAACGGGCGCTGGCGCGCGACGCAGGCTTCGCGCGCGGGCTCAACATCCACGCGGGCGAGGTGACCCACGAGGCAGTGGCGCGCGACCTCGGCCTCGACTACCGCCCGAAGCGCTTCGCCGCCGCCTGAGCGCGGACTCAGCCGTGCGCGTGGTGGCCGCCCGGCCCGTGCGCATGGCCGTGTTCGAGCTCCTCGGCGGACGCGGCGCGCACCGCGGTGATCTCGACCTCGAAGGTGAGCGCGGCGCCGGCGAGCGGATGGTTGCCGTCGACCGTGACCATGTCGCCGACGACCCGGGTGAC
>JANYIY010000132.1 GCA_025358615.1 Gammaproteobacteria bacterium
GCCCGAAGCTGCCACTCCGCAGCAACTGGAAGATATCACCCACAAGGCACAGGACCTGGCGGGGCGCGCCACCAAGGGCGAGGATTTCGGCCAGCTCGCGATCGCGAATTCCAACAGCCAGACGGCCTTGGACGGCGGCCATCTCGGCTGGCGCAAAGGCACCCAGCTGCCGCAGTTCATTTTAGACCTGGTCACCCGGATGAAGCCCGGCGACGTGAGCGAACCGGTGCGCACGCCGAGCGGCTTTCATATTGTCAAGCTAAACGAAAGGCGTAGCGGCGAGTCGCAGGTCATCATCAACCAGGTCCATGTCCGCCACATCTTGATGAAGACGAATGAACTGGACGACGATGAAACGGTGCGCCAGAAACTGAGCAAGCTGCGCGACCGTATCTTGAAGGGCGAGGACTTCGCCGGCTTGGCGTCGACCAATTCGGCGGATCCGGGCTCCGCTCCGGACGGCGGTGATTTGGGATGGAGCGGACCGGGCACGTTCGTACCGGAGTTCGATAAGGCGATCGCGGATCTGAAGGAGAAGGAAATCAGCGAGCCGTTCAAGTCCCGTTACGGGTGGCATATCGTGCAAATGTTGGGCACACGCACCTACGACAGCACGGACGACGTGCGTCGCCAGCGCGCTTTCGCGGCCATCCGCGAGAGCAAGGCGGACGAGGAAACCGAATTGTGGCTGCGCCGTTTACGCGACGAGGCTTTCGTCGAAGTGAAGATGTAGGCGTGTGCAGCGAGCGCGCGCAGCGGTGTACGTACCGCGGATAGTCATCACCTCAGGTGAGCCCGCGGGGATTGGGCCGGACACCTGCGTCACGTTGGCTCAATCCGCGTGGGCAGCCGATCTGATCGTAGCGGGAGATGCGGGCTTGCTGGCATCTACCGCCGCAGACTTGGCGCTGCCGCTCGTCATCGAACGCTACAATTCCTCTCAACAGGCCGCGGCGCATCGCGCAGGCACCCTCAAAGTCTTGCATATTCCCACCGCCCGCCCCGTCATCGCCGGCCAAACCGACGCGCGCAACGCCCCCTACGTCATCGACATGCTGAACCGGGCCTGCGACGGCTGCAGCAATGGTGAATTTGCCGCCATGGTGACTGCGCCCGTGCAAAAAAGCACCTTGATGGATGGCGGCTACGCATTTACAGGCCACACCGAGTATCTCGCCGCAAGAACGCGCGCCGCCATGCCGGTCATGTTGCTGGTCAGCGGCCTGCTGCGAGTAGCGCTGGTGACGACTCACTTGGCACTCGCCGACGTGCCGCACGCCATCACGCGCGATCGGCTGCGCACCACGCTGCGCATCGTGCACATGGATTTGCAACGGCATTTCTCCTTGGACAACCCCAGAATCGCCGTGTTGGGCCTCAATCCGCACGCGGGCGAATCCGGGCACCTAGGCAGGGAGGAGATCGACGTCATCCAACCGGTGATCGAGGAACTCAAGGCCGAGGGTATGAACGTTCAAGGTCCCGTGCCCGCGGATACCGCCTTTACCGCACGCTTCCTGCAAACCGCCGACATCATTGTTGCGATGTACCACGATCAAGGTTTGCCGGTAATCAAGCACGTGGGATTCGGTCACGCGGTAAACATGACTTTGGGATTGCCCATTCTGCGCACCAGCGTCGATCACGGGACGGCGTTGAGCTTGGCGCGAACCGGTAAGGCGGACGCCGGCAGCTTGCGTGCGGCGCTGGCGCTCGCCATCGAATTGACCGGCGGCACCGCTCGGCAGGCGAGGAGCGCGTCTGAGTAATCAACAGGGTGCGGTTCGCAAACGATTCGGCCAGCATTTTCTGCATGATCCGCAGGTGATACGCCGGATCATCGACACCGTGGCGCCGGTTGCCGGCGAGCGCATCGTCGAAGTGGGTCCGGGCCGCGGCGCGTTGACCTGGGGGCTTCTCGAACGCGCCAAGCGCTTGGACGTGATCGAGATCGACCGCGATCTGGCGCAATCGCTCAAGGCCGATCCCCGCGCCAGGAACGGCCTGCAAGTACACGTCGAAAATGTGCTCGACACCGACTTCATCCGCTTGCGGGGCGAGGGTGAACCCTTGCGCGTTGTGGGCAACCTTCCCTACAACATTTCTACTCCTCTGCTGTTTCGCCTGCTGAATCAGCGTGCCGCCATTTCGGATATGTACTTCATGCTGCAGAAAGAGGTCGTGGACCGCATGGCGGCGCAGCCTGGAACCAAGGACTACGGCCGGCTCACCGTCATGCTGGCGGCCGTCGCCGAGGTACAAGGACTGTTCGATGTCGGGCCCGGCGCTTTCCAGCCGCGGCCCAAGGTGTGGTCCGCCATCGTGCACCTGCGGCCCACGCTTAAGCCGCGCTTTGACATAGGCCGCGACGGCGTGCTGCGAACCCTGGTGACGGCGGCGTTCTCGCATCGGCGCAAGACACTGCGCAACTCTCTGAAGGGCCTGCTGGCCGCGCAAGATATTGAGACCTGCGGCATTGATCCGCAATTGCGGCCGGAAACGCTCGCGCCGGCCCAATTCGGCCTGCTCGCCGCCCATTACTCCCGACTGGTCGGCTATACTTGATCGCATGGCCGGCTACAAGAAGGTCTTGGTGCTACTGGATCTGTCGCAGGACAGTGAACAAGTCGCCATTGCCGGACGGGAGATGGCTGCGTATTCGAATGCGTCCATGGTTGCCTTGCATGTCGTGGAGTTCGTTCCGATCGAACCGATGGGCGAGTCGCTGATGCCAACGGCGCAAATCGAGGAGGAACTCATCGGCCGCGCACAACAGAAATTGAGCACGCTGATCGCGCGACTCGCTCTGCCGCGCGCCACCTCTCGAGTCGAAGCCGGCAACACCAAGGCGGAAATCCTGCGCGTGGCAAATGAAGAGAATGCGGATCTCATCGTCCTCGGCAGCCGCGAACGTCACGGTCTCGCCATCCTGGTTAATTTTACGGAAGATACCGTACTGCATGCTGCACACTGCGACGTGTTGGCCGTCCGTTTGAAGTAATGCGATGCAAGACATGACAGCCGAGCCGGTGAACCCCAGAATTCGCGTCGAGGTTGAGACCTCCTATATCGAAGAACAGTCCGACCCTCGTGACAAACGCTTCGTATTTTCCTACACCATCACCATACGCAATGAAGGCCAGGTTCCCGCACGCCTGCTCACGCGCCATTGGATCATCACGGATGCGAATGGCAATGTGAAAGAAACCCGCGGGGACGGCGTGGTCGGCGAACAGCCCTACCTGAAACCGGGTCAGGGATTTCGCTACTCCAGCGGCGCAGTGATCGAAACCCCTGTCGGCACTATGCAGGGTAGCTATCAAATGGTGGCCGATGACGGGCAACAATTCGACGCGCCGATAGCTCCGTTTAGATTGGCGATGCCCGGAGTTCTGCACTAAGCGCGTCCCGATGGGTGCTTCCATTCCGGTGCAAGCCTGATGGCGCTGTACGCGATCGGCGACGTGCAAGGTTGTAACGCCGAACTCGGCGCCCTGCTCAAGAGCGTACAATTCTCGGCGGATCGCGACCGGCTTTGGTTTGTCGGGGACTTGGTCAATCGCGGCCCCGATTCGCTGGGAGTGTTGCGCAGAATTCGCTCGCTGGGCGATGCCGCAACGATCACCCTGGGGAATCACGACCTGCACCTCCTGGCCGTGGCGTTTGGCTCTGCCCAACCGCGCGACGACGATACTTTGCAGGAGATTTTGGCGGCACCTGAGCGTCATGAGCTGCTCGAGTGGCTCGCCAGTCTGCCGCTGTTTCACGAAGACCCGACGCATGACGTCTGCATGCTGCACGCCGGCTTGGCCCCGCAATGGGATCTACCGATGGCGCGTCAAAACGCTCGCGAATTCGAGGGCGCACTACGGCGCGACCCGAAAAAGCTATTCGACCGGTTGTACGGCGATCAGCCGGACCTCTGGGACGATGCCTTGGAAGGCGCAGCGCGGCTGCGATTCATCGCGAACTGCTTTACACGCCTGCGCTACGTCGACGCGCAAGGCCGATTGATGCTGCGTGCCAAAGGAGCGCCGGGAAAAGCACAGACGAAATCGCTGACCCCTTGGTTCGAGGCGCCGGCCGCCCACTGGCGTGGGCCGCGCGTGGTCTTCGGACATTGGTCAACCCTAGGGTTTTTCGATAAGGACAATGTCATCGGCCTTGATACAGGCTGCGTCTGGGGAGGCTCACTGACCGCGCTGCGGCTGGACGTGCCGCACGCCAAGCCGGTGCACGTCGGCTGTGCTGCGCCCAAGTCGGCCTGACAACGCCCTAGCCCTGCGGCAAGCTTCTCAATATCTCACCCCGCAGCAGAAACCGGCCGCCACTCTGTTGAAAAGGGACGCAGGTAATGTCTTGCTTCAGATTGCGGGTGACGAGCTTTGGCAGGATTTGGTGTGCGAACTCCTCAACCAGTTCGCAATCGGCCACGCCCATGTTGCGAAAGGCGTCGCTGGTAATGGTAAACGCCTCGAAACGCGCATTGAGAGCCGTCAAATCGCCCGCGTGCAGGGGCTTCGCGGCGGTTTCCGGCACGGCGGGGGTGGAGAACACCAGGTTCAAACTCGGCCCCAAGGATTGCCGGCGCCCGCGCGCAGCAGGGTTCTCGCAGCCGACCGCCGTGATGGCCAAATCGCGGCGCGCCCCCAAATCCAGCAGCATGGCGCGCACCTTGTCCCGCAAGCCGTCGCAGGAATAGCGCGATGTGCGGCCCATGTAGTAGAAGCGCAGGTGTTGCTCCTTCCACACCGCGGCAACCGGCGCGCCGCCCGCGGTGCCGGCCGGCCGGGCCGGCGTGCAAAGCAAGATCGCGAGCAAGGCGAATACCCAGTGAAGCCGCATAGCAAACCTCCACCTCCTTCGACTGCACCGATGGCGGCGAAGTTTCACGGCGCCGCTATAATGTCTTCATGCAACTAGCACCACCCTTCAGTTTGCAGCGCTGGATCGAACAGAATCGAGATCTGCTCAAGCCGCCGGTAGGCAACAAGCTGCTGTTTCAGGACAGCGCCTTCATCGTCATGGCCCACCTTGGCTGCGACTCTGGCGAGTACAGCTTTGGCTACCTTGCGAGCTGGGGCGACGCGCAGTTGTTCAGGCAGCGGCTGCAAGACATCCACCAGACGGCAACAGCGCTTATGGCCAG
>JANYIY010000147.1 GCA_025358615.1 Gammaproteobacteria bacterium
ATACGCCTTTGGCGTCGATCAGGAAAGTGCTGCGCTCGATGCCAAGGAATTTCTTGCCATACATGCTCTTTTCCTGGATCACGTCGTAGAGCTTGCAGATCTTCTTGTCCGGATCGCTCAACAGGTCGAAGGGAAAGCCCATCTTCTGCTTGAATTTCTCGTGCGATGCCAGGCTGTCGGCGGAGATGCCGAAGATCAGGGTCTTGGCCTTCTTGAATTGAGCATGGGCGGCACTGAAATCTTCGCCCTCCTGCGTGCAGCCGGGCGTGTTATCACGCGGATAAAAGTACAGGACGACGGCACTGCCTATCCCCTCGCTCAGGGACCAGCCGTCGCCGGTGCCCTCGAGGGTAAACTGCGGCGCCTTCTTGCCAACGTCGATCTTACTCATCGGTGGATTCAATTTTTTACCGGTTCGAAGATGGCATCCAGGTTCAAGTGATCGCAGAAGTCCATGAACTCCTCGCGCAGCACGCCGATGTGCAGGCGGCTCGGAACGTTGACGATCATCTGCACCGAGAACATGGGCGCGCCGGTATGCGCGGCGGCGTAGGCGCGCGTCGACAGTTCCGCAATATCCACACCGCGCTGCGCAAAGAAACCGGACAGTCCCGCGACGATGCCGGTCTGATCCAGACATACCACGTCGATGGAGTAGGGCAGCATGTCATTGCGCGCCGCACGTTCTTCGGTGCGCCGCAACTGAATATTCATGCCGGTGGCGTCGGCGAGCTTCTTGAACTCACCCTCGAGCTTGGCGAGGGTGTGCCAGTTGCCGTTTACCAGCAGCAGCATGGCGAACTCGTTGCCGAGCGAAGTCATGCGGCTCTCGCTGATGCTTCCCCCGCAGTCAGCCACCACTTTGGAGAGTTCATGGACCATGCCGACGCGGTCCCCGCCGACGGCGGAAATCACGATATGTTGTTTCATTGGCGCAAATTCTACCGGATGGACGCTTGCCAGGGTGTATGTCTGCCACTTAAGGTAGCGATATTTAGCGGAGCCCCTTGATGTTTTCCGGAAGCATGGTAGCGATTGTTACGCCGATGACCGCCGACGGCGGCTTGGACTGGCCGGCGTGGGATCGATTGCTGGATTTTCATGTGCGCGAAGGCACGGACGGCATCGTCGTCGCCGGTACCACCGGCGAATCTCCTGTGCTGTTGGCCGAGGAAATCGAGGAACTGACGCGCAGAGCGGTTGGGCGCTGCCACGGCAAGCTCAAGTTGATCGTCGGAGCGGGTACGCATTCCACCGCCGCTACCGTGGCACGCGCTCGCGCGCTGTCGCGGCTCGGCGTCGACGGGCTGATGCTGGTGACGCCCTATTACAACAAACCACCGCAGGAGGGCCTGTACAGGCACTTCGTGGCCGCAGCGGACGCCTCTGCCGTGCCCGTTATTCTGTATAATGTACCGGGTCGTACGGCGGTGGATTTGTTGCCGGGCACCGTTGCACGGCTGGCGCGACATCCGCAGATTGTGGCGATCAAGGAAGCCACCGGATCGATCGCCAGGGCGCGCGAAACCTTAAGCGTCTGTCCGCCGGAGTTCACCCTGCTGTCGGGGGATGACGCCAGCGCTATCGATCTGATGAGCGTGGGTGCGCGTGGGGTCATATCGGTGTCGGCCAACATCGCGCCGCGGCGCATGCACGAGGCCTGTGCGGCGGCATTGGCGGGAGATTTGGCCAAAGCGCGTGCCATCGACGCCAGCCTGCAGCTTTTACATAAGGATTTGTTCGTCGAGGCCAGTCCGATACCGGTGAAATGGGCGGTCGCGAGAATGGGTCTGATCGGGAACGCAATCCGCTTACCACTGGTCGAATTGTCGACGGCGCACCAAGCTACCGTGCTGCGCGCGATGCAGGCCGCCGGAATTACCCTTGAGGACCAAGCCGCATGAGTCTTGTTCGAGTATCGATGTTTATGACTGCCGCAACTCTCCTAAGCGGCTGCCACCTGTTCGGTAAATTGACGCCTGATTGTCATACCAAGCAGGAATATCAGCGCGCCGGCCAGGTGGCGCCGCTGAAGGTGCCGCCCGGGCTGGATGCGCCCAACACCAAGGATGCGCTGGTGATTCCCACCGTCGACCTGGCACTGCCTGCGCCCGGCCCGAACGACGTCTGTCTCGACGTCCCGCCACGTTATAAGCCGGCGCCGCCGAATAAGGCGGCGAGCGGCGGCTAGGCGGCCGGATTTGATAGCTTGGGCCGCCTCCGGTACCCTTGCGCCCGCGTGGAGAGGTGGCCGAGCGGTCGAAGGCGCACGCCTGGAAAGTGTGTAACACCTAACCGTGTTCGTGGGTTCGAATCCCACCCTCTCCGCCATTGAAATTGGTTGATGCGGCGGCCATGCTTGAGTTTATGGTGGCTCGCGTTTGCATCTTCGCGACGACTGGCCACGAACCCCGTCAGGCCCGGAAGGGAGCAGCGGTAGCGGCTTTAAGTCGGGCGCCGAAGTCCTGCTGGCGCGGGCCGCCTCCCTAGGCGGGCCCTCTGGGCGGGCCCCGCTAGGCGCGCGCCCCTAAAAGCCCACGCGAGCGTGGAATTCCGAAGTTAAACTGATTCACCTATGAGCTATATCGTTTTAGCGCGTAAATGGCGCCCCAAGCGCTTTGCCGAGATGGTGGGGCAGGAACATGTGCTGCGCGCCCTAGCCAACGCGCTCGACAGCGGCAAGGTGCACCACGCCTTCCTGTTCACGGGTACTCGCGGCGTGGGCAAGACCACGATTGCACGCATTCTTGCGAAATCGCTCAACTGCGAGACGGCGGGCGTGAGTTCCAATCCCTGCGGTGCGTGCGCTGCCTGCCGCGAAATCGATGAAGGCCGCTTTGTCGATCTCATCGAAGTCGACGCCGCATCGCGCACCAAAGTCGACGATACCCGCGAGTTGCTCGACAATGTGCAGTACGCGCCGAGCCGCGGCCGCTACAAGGTGTACCTCATCGACGAAGTGCACATGCTCTCGAATCATTCCTTCAATGCGCTGCTCAAGACGCTGGAAGAGCCGCCGCCGCACGTCAAGTTCCTGCTGGCGACCACGGACCCGCAGAAGCTGCCGGTGACTGTGCTGTCGCGCTGCCTGCAATTCAGCCTCAAGAGATTGCCGGCCTCGCTCATCGGCGATCGTCTGAAATTCATCGCTGCAGAGGAAAACCTGCAGTTCGATCCGGCGGCGGCGGCGCTGCTGGCGCGCGCGGCCGAGGGCAGCATGCGCGATGCCCTGAGCCTGATGGATCAGTTGATCGCGTTCGGCGGCGGCACGCTGAACGAGGTCAATACGCGCGCCATGTTGGGCACTATCGATCGCGGCCACGTCGGCCGGCTGATCGACGCTTTGGCGCGTTCGGACGGCCCGGCGCTGCTCGCCGAAGTCAAAGACCTGGATCGCGATGCGCCCGACTACGACCGGGCGCTGGTCGAATTAGCGGCGTTCCTGCAGCGCGTGGCGATTGTGCAAATCGTGCCCGAAGCCGCGCAACAAGATGAGGAATTTGATGAGGCGTCGCTGACGCGGCTTGCGCAGGCGATCTCCGCGGAGGATGTGCAGCTTTACTACCAGATTGCCTTGGGCGGCCGCCGCGATTTGGCGATGGCGCCGGAGCCGCGTCTGGGGTTCGAAATGACCTTGCTGCGCATGCTGGCATTTCGTCCCGA
>JANYIY010000397.1 GCA_025358615.1 Gammaproteobacteria bacterium
GGGCTACAAGGAAGGTGTGCTCGAGGCCATGAAAAGCTACTGCAACACGAAGACCTATTCGCTACCGTGGTGATCGATGCGTGACGCTGAAAAAACAGCAGGCATAGGTTAGCGAGGGCATGGGCAGTACCGTCATACTCGATTTGATGGGTGGAGTCGCGCTGCTCCTGTGGGGACTGCACATGGTCCACAGCGGCGTCGTGCGTGCCTTCGGCGCCGATCTCAGGCGTCTGCTCGGCATGGCATTGAAGAGCCGTTTGCGCGCATTTCTGGCGGGAGCGTTCGTCACGGGCCTGCTACAGAGCAGCACCGCAACCGGGTTGATGGCGGCTTCTTTCGTCACCGGCGGCACTCTGGATCTGGCGCCGGCGCTTGCCGTGATGCTGGGCGCCAACGTAGGCACCACGCTGGTGGTGCAGATCCTGTCGTTCAACATTGCCGTCGTAACTCCCGTTTTGTTGCTCACGGGCGTGATCGCATTCAAGCGCGGCGGTAGAACCCGAACCCGTGATTTGGGCCGGGTGGTGATCGGCGTCGGCTTGATGTTGCTGGCTTTGCACATCTTTCTCGGCGCTCTGGCGACCACGGAAAGCGCGACCGTGTCGCGAGTCGTGTTGGGGGCAATCACCGATCAACCGCTGCTGTGCTTGATCATTGCGGCAGGCATTACTTGGGCTGCGCATTCGAGCGTCGCCGTGGTGCTGGTAGTGATGTCGTTGGGCGCCGCCCACCTGGTATCCCCGACGGCGGTCGTGGCCCTGGTACTGGGCGCGAATGTCGGCAGTGCCCTCAATCCGCTGCTCGAGACCGGTCAACCCGGGAATCTGGCGAGTCGGCGCCTGCCGATCGGCAATCTGGTGACGCGGCTGGTCGGTTGCGCCTTGGTGCTGCCGTTTCTGCATCCCATCGCCGAATTCCTGCAGCGCTACGAGCCGAACCCGGCACGGCTGGCGGCGGACTTTCACACCGCCTTCAATATATTGCTCGCTCTGATGTTCATCGGCCCGCTGGACTTCATCGCCGTCAGGCTGACCCGCTGGCTGCCGGATCAGCCCAGGCCCGCTGACCCTGGCACCCCAGTGTATCTCGATTCTTCCGCCGCCAGCGCGCCGGCCGTCGCACTGGTCTGCGCCGCGCGCGAGGTGCTGCGGATGGGCGACTTGATCGAGACCATGCTGCGTCAGGCGATGACGGCGCTGCTGACCAATGACCGCAAGCTGGTCGCCGAGATCAGCCGTATGGACGACGCCATCGACAGTCTCAATGACTCCGTTAAGCTGTACGTGACGCGAATGACGCGCGACAGCCTCGATGACCGCGACGGCTATCGCGCCATGGAAATCGTTTCGTTCTCGATCAATCTGGAGCATGTCGGCGACATCATCGACAAGAATTTAATGGATCTGGCGGCCAAGAAAATCCGCCGCGGCATCACCTTTTCGAAGGAAGGCGAGGCTGATCTGGTCGAGTTCCACGGCCAGGTGGTTGACAGCCTCAAGCTTTCCGTGGGCATCTTCATGTCGGGCGATATGAACGTGGCGCGCGAACTGGTCGCCGCCAAGGCGCTGCTGCGTGAGCGGGAATTCGCGGCGGCCGAGCGTTACCTGACGCGTTTGCGCCAGGCAACGCCGGAGTCGATCGAGTCGTATTCGCTGGATTTGGATATTTTGCGTGACCTGAAGCGGATCCATTCGCACCTGTGCTCGGCGGCCTATCCGGTGCTGGAGCGCGCCGGAGCGCTGCAACGCAGCCGCCTCAAGGACACGGCCTTCGGCCGGCGTAAGCCCGCGGCCTCCCGCCTCCCCGACAAACCACTCCTGCCGTGAATGAGGATTCTATGACGGACCCGATACTGCTGACACCAGGACCTCTGACGACCTCGGCACAGACCAAGTCGGCGATGCTCCTCGATTGGGGATCGTGGGATGGTGCGTTCATTGAGCTGACCGCATCAGTTTGCCGCGATCTTATTGCGATCGTGCACGCGCAGGACGAACACGTCTGTGTGCCGCTGCAGGGCAGCGGGACCTTTGCCGTGGAGGCGGCGCTCGGCACGCTGGTGCCGAAGGGCGGCAAGGTTCTGGTAGCGGACAATGGCAGCTACTGCAAGCGCATCGTACGTATCTTGGGCTATCTGGGCCGCGCGGCTGTGGTGCTGCCGCATGCTGAGCAAGACCCGGCCGATCCGGCGCGGATTGACGCCGCCTTGGCTGCTGATCCGCAGATTACGCATGTCGCGCAGGTGCACTGCGAGACCGGCACGGGAATATTGAATCCGCTGCCGCAGATCGCTGCCGTGGCCGCCAAGCACGGGCGCGGCCTGATCGTCGATGCCATGAGTTCCTACGCGGCCGTTCCCATCGACGCCCGCACTATGCGCTTCGATGCGTTGATCGCCGCTTCCGGCAAGTGCCTGGAGGGCGTGCCGGGCATGGGATTCGTCATTGCTAGGCGAGCCGCGCTCGAGCGCTCCTCGGGCAACAGCTGCTCGCTTGCCATGGATTTGGTCGATCAGTGGCAGTACCTGCAGAAGACCGGCCAGTGGCGCTTCACGCCGCCGACGCATGTGCTCGCCGCATTGCGCAGCGCCATCGATCAATACCAGGCACAGGGTGGATTGCCGGCACGGCTGGCGCGCTACACCGAGAATTGCGCCGCGTTGATCTCCGGCATGCGCGCATTGGGGTTCGAGACATTTCTGCCGGACGCGCTGCAGGCGCCGATCATCGTCACCTTCCATGCCCCTCCGGATCCCAAGTACGATTTCACTGAGTTCTATCGACGAGTACGCGATCGCGGCTTCATCCTCTACCCAGGCAAGCTGACGGCCGTCGATACCTTCCGGGTAGGCTGTATCGGTGCCATTGGTGCAGACACCCTGAGGCGGGCAGTGGCCGCCGTCGCCGCTACCTTGAACGACATGGGTATCCGCCGGGTCGGGCGGGAGTGAACAGGGCGAGCGCGCAGGGCACACAACTCGATACGCTGCGCGATCGGGGATATGTGGTCGTGCCGCGGTTTGTGCGCGCCGACGAGCTGGTGCGACTCAACCAAGCTGCGCGGCTACAGCTGGCCGCTCGCGCCGATCCGATCGAATTCGAGGCCGATTTGCAGTACCCCGGTGCACCGCCGTCACGCACCGCGGTCGGCGGCGAGACCGTGCGCCGCTTGCTCGACGCCTATGGCCGGGAGCCGATATTTGCTGCGCGCAGCCGAGCGCCCGAGTTGCGCGCCTGGATGGAGTCGTATTTCGGTGAAAGCGTGCTGATGTCGCGTGTCCATCACAATTGCCTGATGACCAAGCATCCCCGATACGGCAGCCTGACGAATTGGCACCGCGATATCCGCTACTGGTCATTCGCACAGGAAGATCTGGTCTCGGTATGGGTGGCGCTCGGCGCGGAGCATATTGAGAACGGCGGGTTGTGGTTCGTGCCGGAATCGCATCGCCTGGAATTCACGGCAGATCGCTTCGATGAGGCGCGGTTCTTCCGCGCCGATCGGTCCGACAATGCCGAGGTGCTGCGCAGCGCCGAGTCGCCGCGATTGGCGCCGGGCGATGCGGTCTTTTTTCATTGCAACACGCTGCACTCTGCCGGCCAGAACCACTCCGACCATGTGAAATTTTCGCTGGTCCACACTTTCCACGGCCGCAGCAACTCGCCAAAGCCGGGAAGCCGCTCGGCATCACAGGCCGAGGTCGCTCTGACTTAAGGCATCGTGCCTATCGCTCGTCACAAATTCCGTGTAATCCTAGCGGCCGGTTTATCCCTAAAAGGATGTGAATGGTGGCAAAGGTACTCCCGGGCGTAGGTCCCCAGTTTCCCCAGGTCGTAGTTCTCGTCGGTGCCACCGGCGACCTCGCCCGGCGCAAATTACTGCCCGGCCTGTTTCATCTGGCGAGTGCGGGATTCATTCCCGGCTGCCGGATCATCGGCGTATCCCTCGATGAACTCGATGCCGAGGGCTTTCGCAAAATAGCCCGCGACGCGCTCACGGAGTTCTCCGCCCGCAAGGTGGTCGATGCCGATTGGGCGGCCTTCGCCGAGAACTTGCAGTACGTGCCCATGGCCGCCGGCGCCGCGGCCCTCAAGGCGGCGGTCACCGCGGCCGAGCGGGAGTTCAAGGGCGAGAGTCTGCGGCTGCACTACTTAAGCGTGCCGCCGAACGCGGCGTTGTCCGCGGTGCGCCTGCTCGGCGAGGCGGGCTTGGTCGATCGCTCGCGAATCATCATGGAGAAACCCTTTGGTACCGACCTTGCAAGTGCGGTGGCGCTCAATGCCCGGCTGCACGAAGTATTCGATGAGGACCGAATATTCCGCATCGATCACTTTCTCGGCAAGGAAGCGGCGCAGAACATTCTGGCGTTTCGCTTCGCCAACGGCCTGTTCGAGCCGATTTGGAACCGTAATTTCATCGACCATGTTCAGATCGACGTCCCCGAGAAGCTGAGCCTCGGCAAGCGTGCCGGCTTTTACGAGCAGACCGGGGCCTATCGGGACATGGTGGTGACTCATCTGTTCCAGATTCTCGGCTTCATGGGGATGGAGGCGCCCACTTCCCTGGAGCCGGATCCGATCAGCGAGGAGAAGAACAAAGTATTTCGCAGCATGCTGCCGATCAAACCCTCCGATGTGATCCGCGGGCAGTACACCGGATACCGCACCGAAGAAGGTGTCTCCAGCGATTCCGATACGGAGACCTTTATCGCTCTTCGCTGCTTCATCGACAACTGGCGCTGGGCCGGCGTGCCGTTCTACTTGCGCACCGGCAAGCGGCTGGCGCAGGGTCAACGCATCATATCCATCGCGTTCAAAGAGCCTCCCAAGAGCATGTTTCCGGCGGGATCCGGGGTCAGTGCCCAGGGGCCGGATCACCTCACCTTCGATTTGGCCGATGCGGCGAAAATGTCGCTGTCGTTCTACGGCAAGCGCCCCGGCCCGGGTATGCGCCTGGACAAGTTGAGCATGCAGTTCGCCATGCACGATACGGGGCATATCGGCGACGTGCTCGAGGCGTACGAGCGTCTGATCCTGGATGCCATGCGCGGCGATCACACGCTGTTCACCACCGCCGACGGCATTGAGCGCCTCTGGGAGGTGTCGGCCACTCTGATGGAAGCACCGCCGCCGGTGCGCTTTTACGATCCGGGCTCGTGGGGTCCGAACGCCATCCATCAACTCATCGCGCCGCATGCCTGGCGGCTGCCCTTCGAACGAGTCTGGCGCGCCCCCAACTCCGTAGGCAGCTGAGCGGCGCGGCCTGCTGCATGCAGAACTGCGATTGGCAACCGATCGTTTCCGGCAACGCCGAGCTAAAGCTGTCATTGGTGGCCGCAGGGCGTGGTCAGGCGCTGCGCATGGACTTCGACTTTAAAGGCGGCGGCGGCTTTGTGGTGGCGCGGCGCGCGCTCAAGCGGCCGATGCCCGAAGAATATGCGGTGACGTTTCGCCTGCGCGGGTCTGGCGCGGTAAACACTCTCGAGCTGAAGCTGGTGGACGCCGCGGGTCAGAACGTCTGGCGTCATGTGCAGAAGGAATTGCGGCCGCCGGCGCGATGGAAAAAAATCACCATCGACAGCAGCGCCATCGAATTTGGCTGGGGCCCGTCGAGCGGTGGCCATATCAAGGCGCTGGGTTCGATAGAGTTTGCCATCGTCGCGGGCGGGGGCGACAGTGGCACACTGTGGATTGCCGACGTCGAGATCGTGGATCGCAGCCCGCGCGAGGTGCCCAAGGTCACCGCATCAAGCGCGCTCCCGGATTTCGATGCCTCCGCTGCACTGCTTGGTTCGGGCTGGAAGCCCCGGCCCGACGACCCGCGCCCGTGGATTGTCATCGATTCGATCGAGCCGCGCGTGATCGGCGGCTTGGTCGTCGAATGGCTCGAGCACGCGCCGGCGAGCGGCTTTCGCGTGCGCGGTTCGAATTCCGGCCGCCGCTGGAAGACACTGCACGCCGCTGCGCAGGCGGGCGGCAAGCGCAGCTACGTGTACCTGCCCGGGCTCAAGACCCGCTACCTGCGGCTCGAGCTCGATGAGCCGTCAGCGGGCGCTGTACTGCGCATACAGTCATTCGAATTCTCGCGTTCCATTCATGCTTTCTGGAACAACGTCGCCAAGGGCGAAGTGCGCGGCTGGCATCCTCGCTGGCTGCACAATGAACAGACGCTGTGGACGCCCTTCGGCACTTCTCACGGCATTCATTGCGGCTTGATGAACGATGACGGAATGGTCGAAGTGGACCAGGGATCGTTCTCAATCGAAGCCATGCTGATGGTCAAAGGGAAGCTCGTGACCTGGACGGATGTCGTGCCGCGGCAGGAATTGCTCGGCTGCTGGATGCCGGTGCCCTCGGTGATCTGGGAGACCGAGGAATGGCGTCTGCGCATACGGGCAGAGGCGACTTCCGGTGGTATCTCGCGAGTGTCTTATCGCTTCGAGAATCTCACGGCTGGACAACTGCCGGCCCGGCTCTTCGTGCTGTTGCGACCCTTTCAAGTGACTCCGCCGTGGCAGAGCTTTCGCGATTTGGGCGGCGTAAGCCCGATCCGCGACCTGGCGTGGCGCGACGGGGTAGTGCACGTTAATGACACCGCGCGCCTCGTCCCCGACAGTGGCGAAGGCGCGACTACGCTCATGGGATTTGGCGCGCTGAATTTCGACGAAGGCTGCATGGCCGCCCGCCTGGCCGGCGGCTCGCTGCCGGGCAAGGCGCAGACACATGATCCCTGCGGCTTCGCCACCGGAGTACTTGGCTTCGACTTGTCGCCGCAGGCGCAGCAGTCGGTCGAAAACATCGTGAATTGCATGACCGGCGCAGCGCTCTCGAGCCGTGAGTCGGCATTCGACTGGCAACCCACGCTTGCCGCCGGTCAATGGACCGGCAATGGCTGGTTGACGGACGCAGTGCATGCGGCGCTCACCGCTACCACACACATTCTGGTGACCCGTTCGGGGCCTGCTCTGCAGCCCGGCCCGCGCCGCTACACGCGTTCCTGGATTCGTGACAGCACCATGATGAGCGCGGCCTTGCTGCGCATGGGACACGCGCAGGAAGTCAGGGAGTTCATCCGTTGGTACGCGCCGTATCAGCGTGCGGACGGCTTCGTCCCCTGCTGCGTCGACCGTGAGGGCGTCGACTGGCTGGTGGAACATGACAGTCACGGCGAATTGCTGGCGCTGATTGCGGACTATTATCGATTCACGACGGACGATGTTTTCCTGAGGGAATCGTGGACCCACATCGACCGGGCGGCGCGATGCATCGAAGCGCTGCTGGGTGCGGACGGGTTGTTGCCCATATCGGTGAGCCACGAGGGCTATCTTGCGCAACCCGTGCATTCCTACTGGGATGATTTTTGGGCGCTGCGCGGTTTGGGCGACGCCGCCTACCTGGCCCGTGCGGCCGGCCAGGAAAATTCGGCGCAGCAGTGGGAGGCGCTCAGCGCGCGCCTCGCGGCTGCGCTGTATGCGTCCATCGAGACTACCCGGGCAGAGCGCAAGCTTGACTTCATCCCGGGAAGCATTGAGTGGGCGGATTTCGATCCGACGGCAACCGCCAATGCCATTTACCTGCTCGATGTGCCGGCCGGCCTCAATCGGCGGGCGCTCGAGCATACCTTCGACAAGTATCTTGCGGACTGGCGCAGCAAGCGCAGCGGTGCCGTGGCATCCGCCAATTACACCCCCTATGAGATCCGTATCATCGGCGCCTTGGTGCGACTGGGAAGGCGCGATGCGGCGCTGGAACTGTTGCGGTTCTTTCTTGCGGATCGCCGCCCGCAGCCTTGGAATCAATGGCCGGAGATCGCGTGGCAGGACGTCAAGGCGCCGGCGCATGTCGGCGATCTGCCGCATACCTGGATCTCTGCGGAATATGTGCTGGCCGTGCGCAGCCTGTTTGCCTACGAGCGAGAAGCCGATCGATGTCTGATTTTGGCGGCGGGATTGGCCCCCGAATGGATAGTGGGCGGCGGCGTGCAGGTAAATAACATGCCCACGCTGTACGGTGCGCTGAGCTACTCGCTGCGCCGTATGGATGATGGGTCTTTGCGATTCCAGATCGGCGGCACGGCCGCGGCCAAGATCCTGCTACGGCCGCCGCTCGGAGCTGGCTTGCGCAGCGTGCGTGTCGATGGACTGGAATGTTCGAGCTTCGACCAGGATTCCGTGACCCTGCTGCATACTCCCGCGGAAGTGATTTGCATCACGGCCTAGCCACGGGCGCGCCGGTGAGGGAATTCTGACGGCGGCACGGCGGTTAAGTGGGTGGCGCGGGCTTCGGTGGTATGCTGACCGTGATGACAGAGCGCTCATCAGAAAACTCAGGCATTTCTCCCGAGGGCGAGATTGCCCAGCTGGGGTTCGGACGGCAAATCGGCCTGATTCTGCGCACGATCTTCGGCTCACCGGCGGGCAAGACCCTCACTTTGCTGTTGGCCGCCATCGTTGTGGTCGTGGCTGCCACGGCCTACGGACAAATTCGGCTCAACGGCTGGAATAAGCCCTTCTACGATGCGCTGTCGCGCCGTGATCTGCGTGACTTTCTGTACCAGCTCGGAGTGTTCTTTTTGATTGCGGGCTTTCTGCTCGGGGTCAACGTGGCGCAGCGCTGGCTGGTCGAGACGCTGGAACTCAGGCTGCGCGAGGGGTTGGTGCTCGGCTTACTGCACGACTGGATGTTGCCGCGCAGGGCATTCTGGCTGGCCAACGCCGGATCGCTGGGCGTCAATCCGGATCAGCGCATACACGAGGATGCCCGCAAGCTCTGCGAGCTGTCGGCCGATCTTTTCGTCGGCCTGTTGCAGGCGTCGATTTTGTTTCTAACCTTCTCGGGCGTGTTGTGGGTATTGTCGAACGATTTCATATTTCGGGTCGCGGACCGGGATTACACGGTGCCGGGCTTCATGGTGTGGGCAGCGATGCTGTATGCGAGCGCGGGCTCGCTGCTCAGCTACTGGGTGGGTCGCGGTCTCATCGGCCGCAACGCACAGCGTTACGCGCGCGAAGCGGATCTGCGTTTTTCGCTGGTGCGCGTGAACGAGCATGTGGATGACATCTCGCTTGCGGCCGGCGAGGCGGATGAGAAACGCCGCATCGAATTGCATCTGGGCAACGTGCTTGCCGCAACCCAGCGCATTGTCCGTGGCCACGCCAATCTCACCTGGGTTACCGCGGGCTTTGGCTGGATTACCATCGTCGCGCCGATACTGGTCGCCGCGCCACTGTATTTCAACGGCAAAGTTTCGTTCGGCGGATTGATGATGGCCGCAGGCGCGTTCAGCCAGGCGCAGTCTTCGCTGCGCTGGTTCATCGATAATTTCAGCGCCATTGCGGATTGGCGCGCGACATTGCTGCGCGTCGCGAATTTCCGCCATGCGCTGATCGACGTGCATGAGCCGAGCGGCTTTGAGAGCCGCATCGAATACACGGAGGGCGAATCCGGGGTGATTGCAATTGATGATCTGGAGATCGTCTCGGCGGCAAATGCCGACATGCTCAATGAAAGAAAAGTGGTGGTGACGGCCGGGGAGCGGGTGCTTATCCAAGGTGCGCCGGGAACCGGTAAGACGCAGCTGTTTCGGGCATTGGCGGGGCTATGGCCGTGGGGTTCCGGACACATCGTGCGCCCGATGGGCCAGCAAATATTCTACTTGCCGCGCGGCACTCCCTACATGCCGCGCGGCACCTTGCGCGAGGTCCTCGCCTATCCATTGAAGGCCGAGAGTTTTGAAGCGAGCGCGGCCACGCGCGCGCTCTACCGGCTGGGGCTGGAGCGCCTGGCGCCGCTGCTCGATACCACGCGCCGCTGGGACCGGGAGCTGAGCCAGGACGAACAGCTTTGTCTCGCAATAGCCCGCATCCTGCTGCAAAGCCCGCCGTGGGTGCTCATCGACGGCACATTTGGTTCACTCGACGATGATGTTCTTGATCTGGTCATCGGCGTCTTCACCAATGAGCTGCATCACACCGGCATTATTCACATCGGCGGGCCCGGCCAGGCTCACCCGCTGTTCACGCGGGTGTTGCACTTGGTCAAAGACCCGCGCACTCGGCGGCGCGGTCTGCCGGTGAAGGTGCCGGGAACCCACCTATGATGAACACCAGCAGACGCTGCGCGGCAGTTGTGTCCGGGCAGATCTTGCAGCGCTTCGTGCTGCTTTTTCTCTTGGGCGTGTCGCGGTTATGGGCCGCTGCGCCGGAACTCGAGTTTCACGCGCCGGCGACGGTGGGCGAAGCCGCCACCGCGGCAGCCATGCGCGATCTGGCCGAGCGGTTGCTGCCTGTTTATCAGGAACCGGATCGCGACCGCTACCTTGCAAATCTGTCGGCTCTGCAAATGGCCGCCGGCGACTTCGCGGCCGCCGACGTCTCACGGCAATCGCTGCGCGACCGCCGGCGCCGCCTGGATGCGGGCCGGCCGGTGGGCCGAGGCGCCATCCACGATCTCTACGCCTATGCGAAGGCTTTGGAAGCAGAGAATCGCGTCTCGTTTGCGGAAGGTTTCACGCGCTCATTTCGCGAAGTGGCGGCGCGCTTCAATGATCACGATGCCTACGCCGTGGCGAGATGGCTCGAGACGCCTCCCACGGTGCTGCGCGACGCCCTGCAGAAGTCGCTCGATCAACAAAGAACCCGCGACGTCATCACCCAAGCAGAGGCGGTGGACCTGATCTGGAAATACATCGACTTCGATGCCTACCGAAACTTCGCGCCTTTGCTCGGCACGCTCCTCGCCGAGGACGACCGTCGGCGCTATACGTCAGAGGAAGAAGTCTTGATCAAGACTCCCGAGGCCAGCATTGCCGCTCTGGTGATCCGCCCGAAAGGCTCCGCCAAGCCGCTGCCCAGCTTGCTCGAGTTTACGATTTACGATTCGCGGAACTATGCCAAGGAGTGTGCAGCCCACGGCTACGTCGGGGTGGTCGCCTTTGCCCGTGGAGTGCACGGCAGTTCGCAGCACACCGTTCCGTATCAGCACGACGGCGACGATGCCCGCGCGGTCATCAATTGGATCGCCAAGCAGGCCTGGAGCGACGGCCGGGTTGGAATGTACGGCGACGGCTACAGCGGCTTTGCGTCTTGGGCAGCCGCAAAACGGCTGCCCCCTGCGCTCAAGGCCATTGCCACGTCCGCGCCCACCGCACCCGGCATCGATTTTCCCATGGCCGGCGGCATTTTTCAGAACTCCGCCTACCGCTGGTCTTCGTATGTCGCCAATACCAACCCGGCGGATGACGCCGCCTACAATGACGATGCCGTGTGGCACCTGCTCGATCAGAAGTGGTACCAGAGCGGCAGGCGCTACCGCGATTTGGGTCGCTTGCACGGCAAAGCCAATCCGCTCTTCATTCGCTGGCTGAATCACCCCAGCTATGATCGGTACTGGCAGAATATGATTCCTTACCAGGAACAATTCTCGCGCATCGGCATCCCGGTACTGACGATCACCGGCTACTACGCAGGCAGCGAGCCTGGGGCCCTGTACTATTTCAACCAGCATCGCAAATACAATCCGCGCGCCGACCATACGCTGCTGATCGGACCCTACGACGACAGCGTGATGCAGCAGGGGCCGTCCGCCATGCTGCAAGGCTATGAAGTGGATTCGGCGGCCATCATCGATCTTCGCGAAATGCGCTATCAGTGGTTCGACCGTGTCTTCAAGGAGGGTGCAATGCCCTCGCTTCTGCAGGACAGGGTGAATTACGAAGTGATGGGGGCGAACGAGTGGCGACACGCCGCGTCGCTCGAAGCGATGGCCAAGGGCAGCCTGAGGTTCTATCTGGACGGCAATGGAAGCGGTGACCGGCATCGCTTGGCCCAGCGCAAGCCCGCGCGCGCGTCGGCGTTGCGCCAAACCGTGCGGCTCACCGATCGCAAAGACTTTGCCTGGACGGCGCCGGCGGATTTTACCAGCAGAAATTTGGCGACCCACAATGCACTGATGTTCACCAGCGAACCGCTGTCGAAGACCACGGAGTTCAACGGTCTGTTCTCAGGCAGGCTTGATTTCACCGTCAACAAAATGGACATGGACCTCAACGTCGCCTTGTATGAGCTGCTGCCGAGCGGCGATTACATATACCTGTTCAATCCAAGCTACGAGTTTCGCGCCAGCTATATGCCGGATCGGGTCAATCGTCACTTATTGAGGGCGGGGGAGCGTCAGGAACTCAATTTCAAGAGCGAAAGAATGACCAGCCGGCGATTGCAGGTGGGCAGCCGCCTGGTCATGATTCTCGGCATCAACAAGCGGCCGGACCGCGAACTCAACTATGGAACCGGGGGCGACGTCAGCGAGGAATCCATTGCGGAGGGTAAAATCCCCATCAAGCTGCAGTGGCACAACGACAGCTATATCGAAATCCCGGTTCGCCGATAGGCAAGGCCCGCCGGTTCAGGTCTCATAGCCAGTTGCCCATCAGGATGAAGGGCGCCGGGACCCGTCAAGTCAATGGGCGGCCACATGTTCGACAAGAGCGGTAATTTTTAGGGTGTCCGCGTCGTCGGATTGGAAGTGCACGTCAAAGTCCGGGCACGCTTCGCCGATCAATGGGCATTCTTCGAATTCAAGAACGACGCGCCGGCGAAGGTGAATCCCCGGTCAGCCGAATGCTATTCCTGCCATGCCGCGCATGCCGTGCGGCGCCTTAAGTCAAAGTAAACACCCGCGCGCGGCGTTAGACGCTCGGGGAGAATTGCGGCACTCTGCGTCCCTTCGCCGTGTGCTCGAATCCCGACGCCAGCTTGATCAGTTTCGCCTCGCTGAAAGCCGCGCCGAAAAACGACAGCCCGACCGGCAGCCCGCGATACAGACCCGCCGGCACGGTAATGTGGGGATAGCCCGCGACCGCCGCGGGTGATGAGCACCCGCCGGTATCGGAATCGCCATTCACGGAATCAATCAGCCATGCGGGTCCCGAGGTCAGCGTCACGAGCGCGTCGAGAGCGTGCTCGCAAAGCACCGCATCGATGCCGCCCGCGCGGGTGGCGGTCAAGCAAGTGGCGCGCGCATCTTGATAGGCGGCTTCATCCAGGCCGCCTTTGGACTGCGCCTGACGCAGCAATTCCTGATCGAACAACGGCATCTCGCGCGCGGCATGTGTGTCGTTGAAGCGGATCAATTCCGCCAGCGAGCGCACCGGAAACCGATCCGGCAGGCGCGCAAGATAGGTGTTTAAGTCAGCCTTGAACTCGTACAGCATGACTTCTTGTTCGGCCGCCGCCGCCGCGCCGTGCATGGGCAAATCGGCGGGGTCGACGACGGTGGCGCCGGCGCGTGTGAGCGTGGCGATGCAAGCGTCCAGAAACCCATTGAGGGGCGCGCTCTCGGCGAAGAAGCGCCGAGCAATGCCCAAGCGCGCACCGCGCAAGCCGTCGCTGTCGAGAAATCTAGAGTAGTCGCCGATGAAGCGATCGCCGACGGCGGCGCTGGCGGGGTCAGCGGGATCCGGGCCGGCCATCAAGCCGAGCAATATCGCAGCGTCGCGCACGCTGCGCGCAAGGGGTCCTGCGGTGTCTTGACTATGCGATATCGGCACGATGCCGCCGCGGCTCACGAGACCGACCGTCGGCTTCAGGCCGACAATGCCGTTGACCGAGGCCGGGCTCACGATGGATCCGTCGGTCTCCGAGCCAACCGCGAGGGCGCAGAAATTTGCGGATACCGCCACCGCAGATCCGGAGCTAGAGCCGGACGGAGTCCGATTGAGTGCGTAGGGATTGCGAGTCTGACCGCCGCGACCGCTCCAACCACTGGACGAATGAGTGGAGCGAAAGTTGGCCCATTCGCTTAAGTTGGTCTTACCCAGGATTATGGCGCCGCCGACGCGCAATCGTGCCACCAGCGGCGCATCCTTAGGTGCGTACCAACCATCGAGAGCCAGCGATCCGGCGGTCGTCATCATGCGATCCGCCGTCTCGATGTTGTCCTTGATCAGCACCGGCACGCCGTGCAGCGGTCCGCGCGGCCCGCGAGCTTGGCGCTCGCGGTCGAGTTGGTCGGCAATGTCGAGCGCCTGCGGATTGATTTCAATCACCGCCCCCAGTGCGGGGCCGCGGCGGTCGAGGGAATTGATGCGGTCCAGGTACATTTGGGTCAGCCGACGCGACGTCAAACGCCCATCGGCGAAGGCTGCGGCTATCTCCGCCAGCGTCAATTCCTCGACGGCCACGGCTGATTTGGCAAGAACGATTTCGGGGGTCGCCAGGGCGGCAACCGTGGATGCCAGGAGAAAGTTGCGCCGATCCATAAGTTCATCCCCTCAGTATTATTAATACACGCTAGCCGATCTTGGCTCCGAAGGAAACTGAAAAGCCTGTTGGCGCCGCGCTGTGGTTCGACGCCGAGCCGAGTTAGAATCCCGCCAAGCCCGCGAATTGCGTGGCAGAAGGGGAGTTTGCATGAGCGAGGAAGTCGTCTTCTATCACAACCCGATGTCGCGCGGCCGCATGGTGCATTGGATGCTGGAGGAGATCGGCGTGCCTTATCGGATCGAACTCGTGAGTTTCGACAAGGGCGAGCATAAGAAGGCGGCGTTCCTGGCGGTCAATCCGATGGGAAAGATTCCCACCATCGTGCATCGAGGCACAGCCGTAACCGAAACCGGCGCGGCCGGTATTCCAGAGCCATCTTGCCATGCTTGCGCAGCGGATGAAATCTTAGAGGCGCTCTAGTTCACGATGGCCCGGTATACATAGGCATGCGATAAGCCGCCTGGTGTACCTACGGCGCAATTTCCGCGCGCGGCTGCGTGGTGAGCAGCCAGATACCGACCAGCACCAGCACGGTGCCCGCCGCCACCCATGCGGTGAACGGCTCGCCCAACAGCCAGACTGCCAACAGGATGGTCGACACCGGGCCGATGGATCCGGTCTGCGCGGTCAACGAAGCGCCCAGTTTTTCGATGGCCATCATCACCATGAGTACGGGGGCGAAGGTGCATGCGGTGGCGTTCAGGAGCGAGAGCCATAGCACTTCGGAAGCCACCGCCATGGAACTTATCGGCCGTAACAAGAGGAATTGGACGATGCAGATGATGCAAGCGACGCTGGTCGCGAGGCCGGTCAGGCGCAGGGCGCCCAGGCGTTTTACTTCCTCGCCGCTGTACACCAGATAGATCGCGTAGCTGACGGCGCTGCCGAACACCAGGGTTGCCCCCAGCGGCACATTCGCGCCTTGCAGGGTCAGTTCCTTGCCGAAAACGCACAGCACCCCGGCATAGCTGACGACGAGCGCGGCGACCTGCCGGCGCGTCACCCTGCGACGAAACAGCAAAATCCCAAGCCCCAGCACCAGGGTCGGATTCAAGTACAGAATCAGCCGCTCCAAACTCGCACTGATGTAGCGCAATCCGGCGAAATCAAGAAAACTGGCTAGATAGTAGCCGCAGAAGCCGAGGCCGAGCACGGCCCGGGCGTCACGCCAGGTCAGCGCCGGTTTGCCTCGGCCCGCCCACCACGCGAGAATGAGGAACATGGGCAGTGCGAACAGCATCCGGTACATGATCAACGTGACCGCGTCGACTCCGTAGCGATACGCCAACTTGACGATAATGGCCTTGCCGGAGAAGGCGATAGAACCGCAGGTCGCGAGCAGCAAGCCGCTGCGTCGGGTGGTCGCCATGGCCTGGGTGGTGCGGGCGTGTGGGTGCATGCCGCGTGTATTCTACGGAGTCATGCGCGCTGAATTCCTCAATTAAATCGACGACAAGCGCCGGTTCATCGTAGGCTGCTGCGATGAGCCCCCGTCCAATTCCGGTTCTCAAGTGGCTGACCACGTTCGCCGCTGTGTTCACGGCCGGCGCCGGCGGCTTTATGTTGCCGAGCATCGGTGCGCATCCGACCCTGCCGTTGTTGGCGGGGGGCATCGCGGCGGCCGCCTGCATTCGATGGGGGCGGCGGATGTGGCCGGCGGTGCTGGCAGCCGGTGTCGGCATCGATTTGTGGCTGCAGCAGCCGCTGATCGCTTCGCTAGGCGTCGGCATCGGCGCAACTGCGGCCGCCGTGTTTACCGCATGGTTTCTCGAATGGCGTGGCTTCGATGCCGGTTTCGGCCGGGCGCGCGATGTGCCGCTGTTCATTCTCGCCGTGGTCATCGGCACGATGATTCTTCCCACTGTGGGACTGCTTGGATTTTATCTGACCGGTGAGCATGTTCAGGCAACCAATCCGCTGCGTTGGCTGCGCTGGTGGAGCAACAGCACCGCGGGGGTGCTGCTGGTCGGGCCGATGCTGGTGGCGTTGAGCCGGCAGAGCCTTGCGCAATTCTTCGAGCACTGGGGCGAGGGCGGATTGTGGCTGCTGGGAGTGGCCATCTGCTGCGCAGGCACGCTGTCCTTGGACGCGGCCGGCGTCGCCAGGCCCCTCATCGTCATGTTTGACCTGCTGCTCGTGGTCGTGGGCGCCATTCGCTTCGGGTTGGTAGTCGCCGCCTTCGGCAGCCTGGTGATTTCGGCCGCAGCCGGATTGAGCTTCGCATTCGGCCGCGGCGTCTTCGGCGGGCTCGATGAATCCGCGGGACTCGCCACGATTTGGACAATCAGTGCGGCGCTCGCCGGCGTCAGTCTCATCATCACAGCACTGCTGGCGGAGCGGGACCGCGCAGGCATGGAACAGTTGCGCGCCGAGCGCCGCTACGCGCAGATATTCGACGGCAGCCCGCAGCCGCTGTGGGTACACGATCCGGACACGCTGCAGTTCTTGTTGATCAACGAGGCAGCGGTGCGCCAGTACGGCTGGAGCACCGAGGAATTCCTGGCGCGGCGTGTGACCATGCTGGCGCCGACCGGCGGATCGCGTGTCCTGCCGCCGCCGCTGGCACACGCCGCGGCTCCCGAGCCCTTTGAAACGCGCCACCAGACGCGCGACGGACGCATGCTGGCCGTGGAAGTCTGGACCCGCGCCATCGATCTGGCTGGACGGCGCGCTACGCTGGTTTTCGCGAGCGACGTGAGCGAGCGCCGGGCGCTTGGCGGGGCTCTTATCGACGCCATTGCCACCGAGCAGCGGCGCATCGGTCAGGAATTGCATGACGGCTTGGGACAGGAACTGACCGGCCTCGCGCTCTCGGCACGGGCTTTGGCGACGCGCGCCGAGCGCGAACGCCAGCCCATTGCCGCGAGCCTGGATCAGCTTGCCACGCTGGCCGCGAGCTGCATCCAGGCGGCGCGGCGCATCGCGCAGGGTGTCTCGCCGTTGAGCGACGCAGACGGCAGTTTGCAGGGCGCGCTCGAAGCACTGGCGGGCCGCAGCTGTTTTGGCAACACGTTGGTGCGGTTTCGCTCGCGCCTCGACACTCCGATCACTCTTAATCTCGAGGCCCGCAATCATCTATACCGGATTGCCCAGGAAGCCGTGCAGAACGCGCTGAAGCATGCCCATGCTCGAGTCGTCGAAATCGATCTGTGGGTGTATGAACGCGGCTTGAGCCTGACGGTCAACGATGACGGTGTGGGATTGCCGAGGGTCGGCTCGCCCAATGCCGGCCTCGGCATGCGCACCATGCATTTTCGCGCGAGCTCCATCGGCGGCAGACTCCTGATCAACCGCCGCAGCGAAGGCGGCGTCTCGATAGCCTGCGAGGTTGAGCAGCCGCCGCTGGCTGCGACTGCCTAGCGAAACCGCGGGTCATCGACGAATTCGCGATCGGTCAGCCCGAACCAGCGGCGGAGGTTCAATTGCGGAACTGCCAGAAAAAGCCAATGTCTTATATAATTGGATACATTGGATTCCTGCGGCGAATTGCCAGGTGACGTCATGAAAAATCCCTCGACGCTGCGTGCGTTTTCCTACTTCATATGCGGCTGCATCGCGGCGGCGACATTAAGTTCGCCCGCGTTCGCGCAGCACGCCGGAGGCGGTCGCATGGGGGGAGGAGTTGGCCACTACGGCGGCTACCACGGCGGCTACGGTGGTTACCATGGCGGGTACGGCTGGCGCGGTGGTTATGGCTGGCAAGGTGGGTACGGCTTTTACGGCCCATGGGGTTGGGGAGGGCTCGGGTTGGGATTGTATTTCGCAACTCTACCCGTCTATTACTCGACTGTTTGGTGGGGCGGCGTTCCTTATTACTACGCAGACAACACGTACTATCGCTGGAATGGCGCGGTCAGCCAGTACGAAACTGTGAGTCCGCCTCCCGAGCTTCTGCAGCAGGGTGCGGCGCAGACAGCCGACGCGGCGGATCTGATTGCCTATCCGAAGAATGGGCAGAGCCAGGAGCAGCAGGGTACCGACAGATATCAATGTCATCGTTGGGCTGTCGATAAGACAGGCTTTGACCCCACTCAAGTGGCAAGCGCGCCGGCCCCCGGCAAGCGGTCGGAGTACATTCGCGCGCAGGCCGCATGTCTCGAGGGCCGCGGATACAGCGTTAAGTAGCCTTAGTCCGCCAATTCGCCGTAAGCATCGACAGGCGCGCTAATACCGTGTCAAAATACGTGGTTTTGACGCCGGCCTACTGCGGCCCACACACTTTTACGGAAATGCTATGCCCCGCACAACACCTCTTTCCGATATCCGCAATATCGGCATCATTGCCCACGTCGACGCCGGCAAGACGACGACGACCGAACGCATCCTGTATTACACGGGACGCAAGCACACCATCATCGACATTCACGATACCAAGGATCTGAAGACGTCGACGACCACCGATTATCTCGAGCAAGAGCAGAAGCGCGGCATCACGATTCAAAGCGCGGCCGTGTCCGCCTTCTGGCGCGACAAGAAGATCAATCTGATCGACACGCCGGGACACGTCGATTTCACCATCGAGGTCAATCGCTCGTTGCGCGTTCTCGACGGTGCGGTGGTGGTATTCGACGGAGTCGCGGGCGTGGAGCCGCAATCGGAGACAAACTGGAGACTCGCCGACAACTACGGCGTGCCGCGCATTTGCTACGTCAACAAGATGGACCGCAGCGGCGCGAACTTCCTGCGTTGCGTAGACATGATCAAGAAGCGCCTGGGCGCGCGCCCCTTGCCCGTACAGCTGCCGATCGGATCGGAAGAGAATTTCAAGGGCATGATCGATCTGGTTGAAATGAAGGCCCTGGTGTGGGACTCGGACGACAAGGATGCACGGTGGCAGACGCTGGAGATTACTCCCGATCTCGCCGACAAGCTGCACATCACCACGCCGAGCGATCGAAAACTGCTGGGCGACATTCAGAAGTACCGCACGGAATTAGTCGACACCTGCCTCGAGCAGGATGATGAGGCCATGGAAGCCTACCTTACGCACGGTACGGTGCCCTCGGGCGACGTGCTGCGCAAGGCGCTGCGCAAGGGCACCTTGCATTCGGCATTCACCATCGTGCTGTGCGGCTCATCGTACAAGAACAAGGGTGTGCAGCAGGTGCTCGACGCGGTCGTCGACTACATGCCGGCTCCCACCGACGTTGCCTCCATCAAGACGGTGGATGCCGACGGCGAACCCATCGGGGAGCGCATCTGTTCGGACGACGAGCCCTTCTCAGCACTGGCCTTCAAGGTGATCAACGACGCCTATGGCGCTTTGACCTTCATCCGCGTGTATTCCGGCGTATTGACCAAGGGCGCCTCGGTGCAGAATTCCACCCGCGGCAAGCGCGAAAAAATCGGCCGTATGGTGGAGATGTTCGCCAAGGAAGCCAATCCGGTCGAAGAGGCCCGCGCCGGCGACATCATCGCGCTGGTATCACTGGCCGATACCGAGACCGGCGACACCCTGTGCGATGCCGCCAGCCCCGTCGTGCTCGAGCGCATGCGCTTTCCCGACCCGGTCATCAGCGTGTCGGTGAAGTCGAAGGTCAAGGCGGAGCAGGAAAAATTCGGCACCGCGCTCGGCAAGATGGTGCGCGCCGATCCCTCGCTGCATTTGGAGACCGACCGCGAGACCGGTCAAACCATTCTGCGCGGCATGGGCGAGCTGCATCTGGAAGTGACGCTGGATCGCATGCGCACTGAGTTCGGTGTCGAAGGTATTATGGGCGAGCCGCAAGTTGCGTATCGTGAAACCATCACCAAGAAGCTGACCGAGCAGTACATTCACAAGAAGCAAACCGGCGGCTCCGGCCAATTTGCCGAAGTGTGGATCACCTTCGAACCGCTGGAGCGTAGTGCCGGCTTTGAATTCGTCGACAAAACCGTCGGCGGCTCAGTGCCCCGGGAATTCGTGCCCTCGGTGGAGAAGGGCTTGAAGATTCAAAAAGAGGACGGCGTGCTCGCGCACTATCCGACCGTGGATTTTCGCGCGACCCTGATCGACGGCAGCTTCCACGACGTCGATTCCAACGCCCTGACCTTCGAAATTGCCGCCAAGGCGTGCTTCCGCGAAGCCATTCGCAAGGCCGGGCCGATCCTGTTGGAGCCGGTCATGAAGGTCGAAACGGTAACACCGGGCGATTATTTGGGCGATGTGATCGGCGACATCAACCGCCGGCGCGGCGCGATCCAGGATCAGTTGGAACGCGGCGCCAATATCGCCGTCGTCGCCAACGTGCCGCTATCGGAAATGTTCGGCTACATCGGACAATTGCGCGGCATGACCAGCGGGCGCGCGTCGTACACCATGGAGTTCTCGCATTACGAGCCCGTGCCGCGCCAAGTCGCCGATGAAGTCATCGCCGAAGTCGCAAAGGCGAAGGCTGCGGCGCTCGCCTAAGGGATTTATTGCTTTACACCTTCGTGGCACCGGCCTATCTTCTGTGAAGTTAAGGTCACATAGGCCGACCGCGTGTGTAGTTGTACGAGTTTCAATCGGTGTGTCCACACCCGCGCTCAGGCTTGATTACGCTCTAGACCTTTAGAAGCGCCGTCCCGCCTAAGTGCGGCAGGCGCGCAAGCGAACGTCCTTTGGTTCGCAGCGAAATCCTCCGAATCCTACGTCTTCTTGCACGCGGCCAGGCCCATCCCTGGAGTCTGGCGATGGTCAATTTGCTTAAGAGCATTACGGAAGATCCGCGGGTCAAGCAGCTGGGTCCCGGCCTCATCACGGGCGCCGCGGATGATGATCCGAGCGGTATTGCCACCTATTCTCAAGCCGGCGCGCAGTTCGGCTACAGCATGCTGTGGACTTTGCTGTTCACCTATCCCCTGATGGTCGGCATTCAGATGGTCAGTGCTCGCTTGGGCTGCATCACGGGCCGCGGCCTGGCCGCGAATGTAAAATCGGTGTTCCCGCGTTCCGTGCTGTTCGGCATCGTCGGTCTGCTGTTGGTCGCGAATATGATCAATATCGCCGCGGACATTGCCGCGATGGGCGAGGCGCTGCGCCTATTGCTCGGCGGTTCGGCGCATCTGTATACGGTGGCGTTCGGCGTGCTATGCCTGGGATTGCAAGTGTTTCTGCGCTACGCGACCTACGTGCGCTACTTGAAGTGGCTCACGCTCGCGCTGCTTTCCTATGTCGCCGTCGTTTTCACTGTCCATGTGAATTGGGGCGCGGTGGTCTCCGAGCTGGCAATGCCACGGCTGGTGCTGGATCACAACACCATTACGATGATAGTGGCGGTATTCGGCACCACGATCAGCCCGTATTTGTTCTTTTGGCAGGCCGCGCAGGAGATGGAAGACTTGCGTGCGGTCAGTGCTCGCAACGGCGGAGGTTCGCTGCTGCCGCACGCCGCGGAAGTGGCAAAACTGCATCTGCGGCGCATCCGCTGGGACACCTACATCGGAATGGGCTTCTCGAACCTGATTGCATTTTTCATCATCTTGAGCACGGCGGCCACGTTGCATACGGCCGGGATCGTCGACATTCAAACCTCCGCGCAGGCGGCCGAAGCGCTGCGCCCCTTGGGCGGACAGGCCACATTTCTATTGTTCAGCTTGGGGATCATCGGCACGGGAATGCTGGCCGTGCCGGTCCTGGCGGGCTCGGCCGCCTATGCGGTGTCGGAGAGCTTCGACTGGCAATCGGGCCTCGACATGAAGGTGCACGAAGCGCTGGAATTCTACGGCATCATTGTGATTGCAACGGCGGGCGGCGTGGCGCTGACCTTCACCCACCTGGACCCGGTGCGGGCTTTGTTGTGGAGTGCCGAGATCAACGGCGTCATTGCAGTCCCCATCATGGCCATCATGATGCTGCTGGCATCACGCGAAGACGTCATGGGGCGATTCGTGATCCGGCCAAAATTGCGGCGTCTCGGCTGGGCCGCAACGGCAGTGATGGCGGTGACTGCGTTGGCGATGTTCGCCACGACGTGAAGGGCGGCCTTATGTAAGCTATGGCTAAATGAACGATCTGGACGAGCGTACCGAGAAACTGAACACCAAGGCGGCGGGCATCATCGGCATTGCCGTGATGTGCAGCCGCGTGTTTGGACTCGCCCGCGAGCTGATCTTTGCCGCGTTGTTCGGCGGCGGTGCCGCGATGGATGCCTTCACCGCGGCGTTTCGCATTCCAAACCTGCTGCGTGATCTATTCGCCGAAGGTGCGTTGTCGACGGCGTTCGTCGCTACTTTCAGCAAGACCATCGCGCGCGGCGGCGACGCTGCCGCGTGGCGCCTGGCGAACAAAGTGGCGACGCTGACGAGCGTGGTATTGGGGGCCTTGTGCATTGCCGGCGTGGTGTTTTCCACCGAATTGGTCGCAACTCTGGCGCCGGGCTTCGGCGTGGAGAAGGCGGCGCTGACGGTGCAGCTGACGCGCATCATGTTTCCCTTCATCCTTCTGGTGTCGCTCGCCGCGCTGGTCATGGGGATGCTCAACTCAAAGAGCGTCTTCGGGATGCCTGCCATGGCATCGAGTTTCTTCAATATTGGATCCATCGTCGGCGGGGTGAGCTTAGGCTACTGGATCGATCCTCACTTTGGGCCGCGAGCGCTGCTTGGATTGGCGGCTGCGACGATTCTGGGCGGCGCGCTGCAGCTGGCCGTGCAACTGCCGTCGCTGGCGCGCCTGGGCTATCGCTTTCGCCCCGATTTTCACTGGCGCGATGCCGGGGTGAAGGCGATTTTACTATTGATGGGACCGGCGGTGATTGCCGCCAGCACCACGCAGTTCAATGTGCTCGTCAATTCGATGTTCGCCTCGACTCTCGGCGATGGGCCCATTTTCTGGCTCTCCATCGCGTTTCGTCTGATGCAGCTTCCCTTGGGCGTATTCGGAGTTGCACTGGGCACAGTCACCTTGCCGCTGCTCTCGCGGTTGGTCGTGGCGGGGCACATGGCCGGGTTTCGGACCGAGCTTGCGCGCGCGATGCGCCTTGCGCTGCTACTCACGATTCCATCGACCATAGGCCTCATCATGCTCGCCGAGCCAATCATTTCCGTGCTTTACCAGCACGGCAAATTCAACGCCTATCAAGCGTCGCAGGCCGCGGGCGCCTTGCGCTTCTATGCCATAGGCCTTGCCGGCTATGCCGCGCTCAAGGTGCTGGTGAATGCGTTCTATGCGCTCGATCGGCGCAAGACCCCCATGCTCGTGAGTTTTCTCGCGGTAGCGCTCAATCTGCTGCTCAATTGGATATTCACCTTTCGGCTGGGGTGGGGACATCGGGGCCTGGCTTTTTCCACCGGCTGCATCGCCACCGTCAACTTTTTGTTGCTGTACGCGCTGATGAGCCGGCACCTCGAGGGTTTGGAGTCGCGCCGCATGCTGTTGATGCTGGGTAAGGTGGTGGTGGCGGGGGCAGCTCTGGCCGCGGTTTGCGCTGCCTCATCTCATTGGTTGCTGGCCGACTGGGCTACGCAGCCGTTCGTCGCGAAACTCGGGTTCCTGCTGGCAACGATTGTGGTGGGCGGGGCGGTGTTTACGGGGTGCGGCGTGCTGCTGCACATCGAGGAACTGAAGGAACTGCAGGGCGCCGCCATGCGCCGCCTGCGGCGCCGGCGGCCCGCCTAGTCGCGGGAAGCCCGCCCAGGCGCGGAAGGCCTGTAAAGGTGCGGCCTACCGGCGTCTGTCCAGACGCTACTTGGCGTGTTTTGGGATTTCGATGCCTCTGGCGACCGCCGGCCGAGCCACGAAAGTGTGCAGCGCGCGCGTTACATGCGGAAAATCCGCGATGCCTACGAGTTCTGCCGCTTCGTAGAAACCGATGAGATTGTTGACCCAGGGAAAGGTTGCCACGTCGGCAATGGTGAATGCCTGGCTATGTCGCCTTCTTCAAGCCGGGCGCCGTTCTATTGGAAGAAGTCGCCGATCCGGCCGATCCGAGATTTCCGATCATGGCGGAGAACCGCAAGGTTCTCGAGTCCGAAACTGATGCGCGTGGGCGTCGCTTTGAGTTGCTGCCCATTGTGGAAGCGCCGCGCACGGCGGTTCCCGGCGGCGAAGATATCTACTGCCGTTCCTACGCGAACTTTTATCTCGCGAACGGCGCCGTCATTGCTCCGGCCTACGGCATCGCAGAGGATGCCGCCGCCGCCGACACGCTGCGGCGCGCCTATCCGGACCGGCAGGTCGTATGCCTCGATTTGCGCGACTTGTTTCGCGGCGGCGGCGGGATTCATTGCATCACCCAGCAGGAACCGCGCGCCCGATCTACTTGAACGATCGAAAAATAGTAGCCTTGATCCTGTTTGGCGGTCTATCATCCCCCGGAGCCATATAGATAGGCCGTATCGGAACCATCAAGGGAAGTTTGTGCAAAAGAAACCATTCGATGTGATGGCTCGTTGTCTTTGGCTGATGCTGGTTGGCTGCGGCGGGCAGGCTGTTAATGCCGCCGCGGTAATTTCCGAGAAGCCCGCCGCCGTTACCGCCATTCGCGCCGGCAAACTCATCGACGTGGGCACCGGACATGTACTCGCGAACCAGATAATTGTCATACGCGGCACGAAAATCGAGGCGGTCGGCGCCGATGTGACCATCCCCGACGGCGCGAAAGTCATAGATCTTTCGAAAATGACCGTGCTGCCCGGACTCATCGATTGCCACACGCATCTGGCCGATCTGGCCGACGCCGAACCCTTGAACGTGCTGCAGAAGTCGGTGGCAGAAACTGTCTACCTTGCCATCCCCAATGCCAGCGTGACTTTGCTGGCGGGGTTTACCACCGTGCGCGATGTGGGCGTCTATCGGGCATTCAATGACGTGGCAATGCGCGATGCCATCGAAAACGGCATCATCATCGGTCCGCGCATGTATGTGGCAGGCGCCTATGTCACCATCACCGGCGGCGCCGGTGCGATGACCGGCCTGCCGCCGGATATTCAGCTGCCGTTGGACCTGCGTTTCGGCGTGGCCGACGGCCCCTGGGAAGTGCGGCAGAGAATTCGCGACCTTGCGCATCGCGGCGCCGATCACATCAAGGTCCTGTCTACGGGAGCCGTGCTGACGCATGGCAGTAATCCGAAGTCCGTCGAGTTCACTCCCGAAGAACTGCGTGCCGCCGTCGAAGAGGCCGCCAACTTCGGCTTGCGTGTCGAGGCGCATGCGCACGCAGCCGAGGGCATCAAGAACGCGATTCGCGCCGGTGTGGCGTCGATCGAGCATGCCACGCTCATCGACGATGAAGGCATTGCGCTCGCGAAGCAGCACGGCACTTATCTGGACATGGACATTTACGACGAAGAATGTATCCAGTCTTCGTCGAGCACGCCGGCCGACTTTCTGCGGCATGATGCGGAATTGGGCGAGGCGCAGCGGCGCAATTTTACCAAGGCGGTTCGCGCCGGAGTGAAGATGTCCTTCGGTACCGATGCCGGTGTATGCCCGCATGGTATCAATGCGCGGCAATTCGCGTTCATGGTGAAGTACGGCATGACGCCCATGCAGGCAATTCAGTCGGCCACGGTGAATGCGGCGGATCTGATCGGTCATTCCGAGCTATTCGGCTCGATAACGGCCGGTAAGTCGGCGGATATCATCGCCGTGAACGGCGATCCGCTGGCCGACATCCGTGAGCTCGAGCATGTGCATTTCGTGATGAAAGAAGGCAAGGTCTACAAGCAGGGCGATTAGGGCGCGCCTACCGGCCCAGGGCACACTGCAAGAGCGATTGGGCGTGAATTTAGCGTAAATTGGCCGTGAACCCCGTCACGTCGGGTGGTCGCGCATCGGCGACGATTTGTATCCGGCAGCGGGCGCGGTTACAACGTTGGTCATAGTCATTTCCATGATAGATTTGCCATGGCTTTACTGCGCGCTCTCCTCTCGTCCGCGACCTTACTTCTGGCGGGTTTACTGTTAGCCGCCTGCGGTGGCGCAGGGACCCAGGTCGCGTCCAGCAGCGACCCGGCCGGCACGCCGTCGGGAAACCCGGGAAACCCGGGAACAGCGGGAACGTTGGCGCTATCTGCAGCCAGCGATACGCTTTCGCAGGCGGTGGATAGCGTGACCTTGACTGTGACTCGCAGCGGCGGCTCGAGCGGCAGCGCCAGCGTGAGCTATGCCACCAGCGATGGCACCGCCATCGCCGGTGCCAACTACACTGCCGCGAATGGGACGCTCACCTGGAGCGATGGCGATGCTGCCGACAAAACCGCTACGGTGACGGTGAGTGCCGTGGCGTTCACCGGTGCCAAGAATTTTACAGTCAATTTATCGAATGCCGCCGGCGCCGCCCTCGGCAGTCCGGCGAGTGCGACCGTCACCATCAACGGCAGCGGCAGTGCCGGCAGCGGCACCGGACCGGCAGCGCTTCTTGCTGCAAAACTAGGGTTCCCAGCACGCTTATTGGTGGGTCTGGGGGGCCAGGCGAGCACCTCGGATCCGATCGCGACCATGCAATCCCAAGCGCTCACGGTCGACATCTACGATGAATACCTGGGCACCGGCGATTGGACCAGCTGGAACGCGCCGCCTTGCGACTATGTGTGCATGCTCGCCGCCAAGGCAGATTCGATCGGCGCGGTGCCGATGTTCACGCAGTACCAGATGGCCAACAACGGTGACGGGAACATCGCGGTCATCAGCGACAATGCCTTCATGACCACGTACTGGGCCCGCGCGAAAATTCTCTACCAGGATCTGGCGGCCTATAACAAACCGGCGCTGGTCAATCTCGAGCCGGATTTCTGGGGCTACGCCTACCAACATTCTCCCAGCGGCGACCCGACCCGATTGGCGGCTCTCGTCACCATCAATCCGGATTGCGCGACTCTGCCCAACAACGTTACCGGCATTGCGGGCTGTCTCATTTCGATGGCGCGCAAGTACGCGCCCAAGGCCTATGTGGGTTTTCCGCCTTCCGCCTGGGGCAACTCGGACGCCGTGGTCGTGGCCTTCATGAATGCGGTGGGCGCGCAGAACGCTGATTTCATCGTCGAGCAAACCTCCGATCGGGATTCTGGCTGCTTTGAAGCGGCGTCGGCGGCGGACGGATGTGCGCGCGGGGGAACCGGCTGGTATTGGGATGTGACCAACCAGACCACTCCGAATTTCCAGCAGCACCTGGCATCGGCCCAGGCCTGGCACACCGGTATCGGCAATCTGCCGCTGATCTGGTGGCAGATCCCATTGGGCGTGCCCTCAGCCACCCCAGGCGGAACCGACTACCACTACCGCGACAATCGGGAGCATTACTTTCTGACGCACCCGACCGAACTCGCGGCAGTCGGCGGCCTTGGCGTGGTATTTGGTACCGGCGAAGTCCACCAGACCAGCATCAGCACCGACGGCGGCCAATATAAGTCCCTGAGCACCACCTATTTCGCGGCACCGGCACCGCTGCCTTGAGAACTGGCGCACGGCCTTCGGGCGCCGGGGATCGGCTATGATGCGCGGAGTAAAGTTATTGCGGGGAGGGGTGCCGTGAAGTTACACCTGCCGACGTCAGTTTGGCCAATCCTGTTGTTGTGGCTGATGGGTGCTGCAAGCGCCGCGGCCAGCCCGTTGTCCCGCCTCGAGGTTCATATTGTCACCGGCGCAGATGAGCTTGCCGCGGGCAGTTCGCTGGAGTTACGCATCTACGAGGCGGGCAAGAACGCGCGGCGCTTGCCGCTGGTGCACGGCGAGTTCTGGCCGCGCGACTCCACCCATGTGATTCCGGTGAAGCTGAGCGAGGCGCTCGATCCCCGCACTGTGGTGCGCTTCGGTTTGTACTATCGGGGTGCGAGCCCGCTCGCCCGGTCGTTCGAGGTCGTCGCCGCGGATGTGCTGTTGCCCTCGTCTGCGTCGCAGCCGGAGCGCCTGCTTGATGCCACGCTGTCGGGCGTGATTTCCCGGGAGGGCGAGCTTGCCACCTTGGATCGCGAGCAGTCCGCCATGACTTGCAAGGGCGATGCGGATTGCGACGACAAGCGCGCCTGCAATGGACGCGAACGTTGCGCGCCGCGGGCCGCGGGCGCCGATGCGCGTGGTTGCGTGAAGGGCACTCCCTTGGCCTGCCCGGTGAATCAGGTTTGCGGCGAGGGCGTCGGATGCCGCGGAATCACCGAGCCGTCTAAATCAAAGGACCCGACCGCATCACAGGACTCAACTACAACACAGGATCCGTCTCCAACGCGGGACCCGCCTAAACCCTAGACGGACCCCAGTTTGTTCAAGGACTGCTGCGCCAGCAGGCGCGTCAATTGTCCTGCCGGCATCGAGCGCCGCGCCAGTCGCGCGGCCTGTCCCGACCACAGATTGCTAAAATCGTCGCGACCGAGAGCTTCCGCTGCGGCTTTGAGCGGGGTTACTGCCGCGGCGGCCGACGGAAACGCCGGCGCCAACAAGGACAGCGGACCCTGCTCACGCATCAACCGATTGGCAATGCCGCGCGCCGGCCGGCCCGTGAACACATTGGTTATCATGGTGTCCTCATCACCGGCGCCATGCAGAGCTTCGCGATACACCGCGGGCAAATTTACTTCGGGGCAGAATAGATACGCGGTGCCGATTTGCACCGCGGCCGCGCCCAGTGCGAAGGCCGCGACGATGCCGCGCGCGTCGGCAATGCCACCCGCCGCAATGACGGGAACCTGCACGGCGTCGGCTACCTGCGGGACCAGTGCGAAAGTTCCGACCTGTCGCGACATGTCTGCGGCGAGAAAGCTGCCGCGGTGGCCGCCGGCCTCGAAGCCCATGGCGATGACGGCATCGCAGCCCCGATCCTCGAGCCAGCGCGCTTCGGCGACGGTGGTGGCCGATGAAATCACCTTAGGCCCAGCTGCCTTGACGCGCTCCATCAAGTCCCGCGACGGCAGCCCGAAATGAAAGCTCACCACGGCGGGGCGATATTCCTCGACCATCCTGCAGTAAGCGTCGTCGAAAGGTTGCCGGCCGACGGCTGCAGGCACGGCTTCCGGGTCTAAACCCAGCTCGAGGTAGTAAGGTGAGAGTTGGGCGCGCCAATTCACGCTGCGCAGAGAATCCGTTGCCGGCGGCGCGTGACTGAAGAAATTGAGATTGAGCCGCCGCGCGGCGCCGGGGCCGATCAGTTCGAGCGCCGCGCGCATTTGCTCGAGGCTGAGCAGCGCACAGGGCAGAGACCCCAGGCCTCCCGCGTCACTCACGGCCATGGCCAATTCGGGAGTGGACGATCCAGCCATCGGCGCCTGGATGATGGGCAGCTGAATATCGAACAAATCCAGTATCCGCCGATCGGGCCAGTTCTGCATGTCGCCTCCTACGGTTGTCAACGAAATGCGATCACCAGGACCGCGGTCAAAGCCAGCAACGCCACGGCTTGATACCGGTAATCCTGCCAAAGGGGCAAGCTCTTCAGACGCAGCTGTTCGGCGGGATCCAAATCGAGCTTCCACGGTGTTACCGCGCCGGCAGTCGCGGAACGTGCGGGACGGCGTAAGCTCACGCCGACCAGAATTGCGGCATCGAGCGCCGTGAGAATCGGTGCCGCATACAGAAAGTGGAAGTGTGTCCAGCGCAGCACCACATTGATCATGAACAACGCCAAGCCTGCGAGCGAGCCCAGAACCATGGTGGCTGCTGCTCCATCCGCACTCGCGCCGCGCCAAAACATGCCCACCAAGAACAGCGCGACTATGGGTGGAACCGCATAGGCTAGTACGGCTTGCAGGTACTGCCACAGCGATGGGAAGAACTGCAGCTGTGGAGCCCAGGCGACGGCGACGAGCAGCAGGGCGGCGGTACTTATGCGTCCGATTCGCACGACTTGCGCATCCGACATGCGCGGAGTGAATTGCTTGATCACATCCATGGTGATCAATGTCGATGCCGAATTGAGCATGGACGCGATCGATACCATCGTGGCTGCGATGAAACCGGCCACCACCAATCCCACCAGGCCCGCGGGCAGCAAGTGCAGAATCAGATTGGGGTACACGAGGTCGGCCCGCGGCAGCTTGGGGAACAGCAGCAATGCGCAGGTTCCCGGCAATACGATCAGGAACAGCACCGGTAATTTTAAAAGGCCGGCGAACAGCGCGCCCCAGCGCGCATGATCCGTGTCCTTGGCGGACAACATGCGTTGTACGATCGATTGGTTGGTGCACCAATAATAGAATCCCAACAGGGGTATTCCCAGCAGCAATCCCGGCCAGGGAACACCGGCATCGCCGACCGGCCGGATCAGTGAAATCGCGGCCGGCGGCACGCCCTGCATGACCGCACGCCAGCCGCCGGCACGGGTGAAGGCACCGATCGAAATCATCAGCGCGCCTGCCATCAGCACGATGGCTTGGACCGCTTCGGTGTAGATGACAGCCCGTAGTCCGCCCAACGTGGTGTACAAGCCCGCCGTGCCTGCCAAGAGTGCAACGATCAGCCACAGGGGCCATCCTGGAAAGAGTAGCTGGCAGACCAGCGAACCGCTGTACAACACTCCGGCGGAATCAACGAAGATATTGAGAAAGAGCGTGAGCAGGGCGAAGTGCAGCCGCACGCGCCGATCGTAGCGGCGCTCGAGGAATTCCGGCATGGTGTAGCACTGGCTGCGAATGATGGAGGGCAGCAGAAAGACGCAGAAGGACACCAGCACCACGATGGCCGACCACTCGTAGTTGTAAACCGCGATGCCCAGGGCGTACGCCCCGCCCGCCAATCCGACCAATGCGGTCGACGACATATTGGAGGCAAGCAGTGCCAAGCCGATCACCGGCCAGCTGGTCGCTCGCGACGCCAGAAAATAATCTGCGGGCCCAATGCGCCGCCGCGACATCAGCAGCCCGAGCACGATGAGTCCTGTGGTGTACGCGACCACCACCAGCCAGTCGAGCAGTCCTAGCAGGCCGAAGCCGGAGCCGCTACCTGGCATGGCGAGCTGCGATGTGAGGCCATTCGCCGGTCTCCCGCGGCAGCGGCAGGCGATAATTTGACAGCGCTGACATTTTTTCTTCTAATCCTGTAAGCTGCGCGTTCTAAGCAAATTGTAGCGACAATGTTGATCGCTTTGTCATCGTTACTAACATAACAATTACATATAGTTACAGCGCATTATTGTTAATGAATCTAACTCGCGCATCCTGTCTCGTCGCTGCGCTCGCTGCATGTACGCACTACCCCGCAGGCGTGGCTGGATCTGACCGACGAGTTCCACCGCGCCTCCTTGGAGGCGATCGGTACCTCCCACCCGCCGATCCCCATTCTGTTCGGCATCGACGCCGTACACGGACATGCCAAGATCGTGGGCGCCACCATTTTTCCGCACAACGTCGGGCTCGGCGCGGCGCACGACCCTGAGTTGGTGCGTCGTATCGGTGAGGTGACCGCCGAGGAGGTTGCTGCCACCGGCATCGACTGGACATTTGCGCCAACCGTCGCGGTGGCGCGCGATGTGCGTTGGGGCCGATCCTACGAAAGCTACGCGGAATCGCCCGACCTGGTCGCGCAGTACGCCGCGGCAATGGTGGTGGGGCTGCAAGGCGAGCGCGGCACGCCGCAGTTCATGGCGCCGGGGCGTACCCTGTCGTCGGTCAAGCATTTCTTGGGCGACGGTGGCACGCTTGGGGGCAGAGATCAGGGCGACACCGTCGTCTCCGAGGCCGAGCTTCGCGCCGTCCATGCGGCCGGATATCCCGCAGCCATCAAAGCCGGCGCAATGATCGTCATGGCCTCCTATAACAGCTGGGATGGCGTGAAGCTGCACGGCAACCGCTATTTGCTGACGGAGATCTTGAAGGACCGGCTCGGCCTCGACGGCTTTGTGGTCGGCGACTGGAACGCGCATGAAGAGATTCCGGGCTGTACCAAGTACCGGTGCGCCGCTGCCGTGCTTGCCGGCGTAGACATGTTGATGGCGCCGGACAGCTGGCGAGAACTCTACAAGAACACCCTCGCACAAGCGCGCTCCGGCGAGATTCCCCTGTCGCGCATCGACGATGCAGTGCGCAGAATATTGCGCGTCAAGAGTGTTGCCGGATTGTTCCAACGCGCCGCCCCCCAACAACGCGACGCGGTTGATTTCTCGCATCTGGGCAGCGCGGCCCATCGATCGTTGGCACGCGAGGCCGTGCGAAAATCCCTGGTTCTGCTCAAGAACGCTCACGGCACTCTGCCTTTGAATCCGCGCTCGAAAATACTGGTCGCCGGCGACGCAGCGGATTCCATCGGCGCGCAGACGGGAGGCTGGACCATCGATTGGCAGGGCGATCTCAACAGCAACGCAGATTTTCCCGGTGCCACGACCATCTTCGCCGGTATCCAAGCGGCGGTGAGCGCGGCCGGCGGCTCGGCCGCCCTGGCCAAGGATGGCCGATTTGCCGACAAGCCCGATGCCGCCATCGTGGTTTTCGCTGAAAGTCCCTACGCGGAGTTCGAAGGCGATCGGGAAAATCTCGACTTCTCTGCAGGTGACACGCATGGCCTCGAAGTGCTGCGGCGCTTGGCGAAGGCGGGCGTGCCCACCGTCGCGATCTTTTTATCGGGACGACCGCTGTGGGTGAATCCTGAGATCAACGCATCCGACGCCTTCGTGGCTGCGTGGCTGCCGGGCAGTGAGGGCGAGGGCGTCGCCGATCTGTTATTCCGTTCGGCGCAGACTGAACACTACGATTTTACCGGACGCCTGGCGTTTTCATGGCCCGAGACCGCAATGCCGGTAACCTTCGAAGCGGCCGGCACGGTCTCCGGCGCATTGTTTGCGCGGGGATTTGGCCTTGACTACGGCAGCAATGGCCTATCGCCGCGGCTATCGGAAGAGCCTCGAATACCGCCGCATTGGCTTGCCGCACGGGACAGCCTATTTCATGAGGGGCATGTCACGGCGCCTTGGTCCATCTTCGTCGCCGACAGCGGCTCAGAGGTTCACCTCACGACGACGCGGCAGGAGAGCCCGCATGGGGCAGTCGTCGCCACAGCGACTGCCGAGGGCATCCAGGCGCGGTGGAGCGGCGCGCGCAGCGGCACCTTGAGGATATCCGGTCGAGCGAGTGACCTGCGGCTCAAGGCCACGCAGGGTGCGACTTTGAAGGTTCGTTATCGCGTCGACCGGGCGCCGCAGCGCGCCGTTACCTTGGGCATACAGTGCGCGGAGCCCACTTGCGACGCACGGCTCGGGGCGATGTTGGATGTGACTCGAGTACTCAAGGCGCCGCACTCCGCAGAGTGGCAACAGCTATCCATACCACTGTCCTGCCTTACGGCCGCAGGCGCGGAGCTAGCGGCCGTGGTAGCGCCCTTTGTCATTGAAACTTCAGGCCGGCTCCAATTGACCATCGCGGAGCTTAGTCTCGCTCAAGATAGCGGGGCGCCCCGCAGTCCTTGTCCGTGAATATTCTCCCGGGATTAGGAGTGCGCCGAGCGCGCGAGCCGTTACTATAGGCGCACACTTTCGAGGTTCTCCAGATTGGCCATCAACGTAATTCCGGCATCGGTCACCATTCAAGAAGTGGCAGATCTCGCCAAGGTCTCGCCCAAGACGGTATCGAGGGTCATCAACAATGAACCTCGAGTTCGCTCCGACACTCGCGCGCGGATTCTCGAGGCCATCGAGCAGCTCAATTACCGGCCGAACCTCAATGCACGCGGCCTCGCCAGCAATCGATCATTCCTCATCGGACTATTCTGTGAACGGCCCGGGGACTATTTGAGCGAATTTCAGGCCGGAGCCGTCGCACGCTGCCGCGAGTCCAACCTGCACTTGATGGTCGAGCCGTGGGATGTTGAGAGTCCTCTCATCGACAAGCAAATCGATACCCTACTCGGGCAACTGCGCCTGGAAGGGGTCATTTTGTTGCCCCCCTTGAGCGACCATCCCGTCGTTTTGAGCAAGCTGCGCGAGGCCTCGATTCCCATCGTGCGGATCGCGCCGAAACAGAATGTCAGCGCCACTCCGTCGATCGGGATCAACGACTACGCGGCGGCCCGCCAGGTCACCGCGCATTTGCTGGGTCTCGGACATCGGCGCATCGGCTTCATGCTGGGAAGGCCCGAGCACGGCGCCACCGAGCAGCGCTATCTGGGCTTCGTCGACGAAATGCGTGCGCAGCAGATTCCCGTCGATTCCGAGCTGGTCCAAACCGGCAACTTCGTATTCGGCGATGGTTTGATTTGCGCCGAGCGTATGCTGCGTGCGGTGACTCCGCCCACGGCAATCTTCGCCAGCAATGACGACATGGCGGCGGCGGTGGTATCCATGGCTCGCAAATTCGGGCTCGATTTGCCAGGCCAATTATCGGTGGCCGGTTTCGACGACGCGCCGGTGGCCAGCATGATCTGGCCCGAGTTGACTACAGTGCGCCAGCCGGTCGCGGAAATGGCACGAATCGCCGCCGATATGATCATTCAATTGGAACCTCGGCGTAATGGTTGGCCCAACCCCATGCCGCGGCACTTGCTCGGTCACGAATTGGTCATACGCAACTCCACCGCGCGGCCGGCGGGCCGCTCATAGGCTCTGAGCGGGGATTTGGGGCGGCGCCGGTGGCAGGGCGCGCTTGCCGGGCGCCGGCAGTGCACTGGATAACGCCTGCCGCAGATGCGTCGGATTGATCGGTTTTGTCAGGTAATCGTTCATGCCCGCGGCTAGGCATTTGTCGCGATCCGTGGACAGCGCGTGCGCGGTCAGCGCGATGACGGGAATGTTGGGATTGCGCACCAGCCCGGCGGGACTGCGCAAGCGCTGCGTGGCTTCATAGCCGTCCATCAGCGGCATTTGGCAATCCATGAGCACGGCGTCGAAATCCGCCTCGCGCAGCGCCTGCAGTGCCTCCACTCCATTGACGGCAACGCGTACCTCGGCGCCGAGTTTTTGCAACAGACGGGTGGCGAGTTTTTGATTCACCGGATTGTCCTCCGCCAGAAGTATCCGCGTGCCGGAGAACGCAAGAGCAATGGGCGGCAGATCCTGCGCCGCAACGCTGCTTCCGCCGACTCGCGTCAGTTCGGCCAGCGTGCGCACTAGCACCGCGGTCTTCGCAGGTTTGGTGACCACGCGGTCGACTAACAGCATGTCGGCATCGGGGAGGGAGGTCGTCAAAGATGTAAGAAGGATTAGAGATGGCGGGGGCGCGTCGCCGGCGCGAATGGCTGCGGCAAGCCAGGGTCCGCCGTGATCGCTGAGGTCGAAGTCCGCGATGACGGCAGCCGGCGGCTGATCGGCCGCCTGCATCTCGCGGTATCGTGCCAGACCCTGCTCAGCGCTTGCAGCAAAGATGAGGCTGCAGCCCTCCGGCGCGAGCTGCCTCTCGAACATTCGACGATTGCCGAGGTGAGCGACCACGATCAACACTCGAAGGCCCACCAGCTGGTTGGCCACCTCGCTGGCGACCGACGCGCCGCCTTGCTGCAGGCTGACGGCAAATTTGAATGTTGAACCTTGACCCGGGCAGCTTTCCACCTCGATGGTGCCGCCCATCGTTTCGGCGAGATGCTTCGATATCGAGAGCCCAAGGCCAGTGCCGCCGAAGCGCCGCGTGGTCGAGGTATCCGCCTGCGTGAAGGGAGCGAACAGCGTGCCGACCCTGTCGGCGGGAATACCAATGCCGGTATCGCGGACGGCAAATGACAGGGTCATTTTGCCGCTGCGATCGACGCTGTTGCTCACGGCCAGCGCCACCTCGCCGTGTGCCGTGAACTTGATGGCGTTGCTCAATAGATTCAGCAGCACCTGACGCAGGCGCGTCGGGTCGCCGCGGAACAGCCGCGGCACTGCCGGCTCAATGTCCACCAGCAGATCCAGGCCCTTCTCGGCCGCGCGCAGCGCCACGGCGTCGACGCTATCCTCGATGAGATTCTGAATGTTGAATTCAATTGACTCGAGTTCCAATCGGCCGGCCTCAATCTTCGAGAAATCCAGAATGTCATTGATCAAAGCCAGTAGGGACTCGCCGCTGGAGCGGACGATTTCGGCATATTCACGTTGCTGCGCGCCGAGCGCCGTGTCGAGCAGCAGTCCCGTCATGCCGATCACGCCGTTGAGAGGCGTGCGTATCTCATGGCTCATGTTGGCCAGGAATTCGCTCTTGGCGCGATTGGCGGCCTCGGCCGCGTCCTTGGCGGCCCGCAGCGTCTCCTCGGCCTGCCGCGTATCCGTCACATCTTGAAAGGCGCCGATAAGGCGCGTCCACTGCCCGTCCACCATTTGCGGCTCACCGATGGAACGCACCCAGCGATGGCGTCCCTTGGCGGTGATGAAGGGCACCACGATATCGAACGGCTCGCCGTGTTCGAAGGCGGCCGCGACCGTGCCGGCCACGATGCCGCGCGCCTCCTGCGGATAGAAATTGAGCGCCGCCTCGAACGTGGGCATTTCGCCCACCGGCAAATCGTGAATCCGGTAGACCATATCGGACCAGACGGGACCCGGTCCATCGCGTTGCAATTCCCAGCCGCCGATTTCCCCCATGCGGCTGGTCGTCGCCAGCCGTGCCTCCTGCTGCGCCAGACAGCTTTCGGCGATTTTGCGCTGGGTAATGTCGACAATCAGCGCATAGAACCCGACTACCTGATCGCCGTTTCGATGCGGCAGGTACTCGGTCTGCCAATGCCGCACGCTGCCGTCCGCGCCCGCGCTGCTTTGATCGAAAAGTTGGTGTTCGCCGCGCAACGCCGCGCTGATGCGAGTGCGCCGGTGCGCGTCGAAGTTCTGGGTCGAGCCGAACACCTGGTCGAGCGACATGCCGACGAGCGTGTCAGGGGTGAGACCGAAGCGGTCGAAGTGAGCCTGATTGGCGAAGCGGCATATGCCGTCGCTGTCCCAATAGGCGATCATGGCCGGGATGTTGTCCGCGATCTGCCGCAGGCGTTCTTCGCTGAGCCGCGATTTGGCCGCCTGCTGCTGCAGCTGTTCGTTGAGCTCTTGCAGGCGCCGCGCTTGGCAGGCAGTCCGCGAGCGCAAGCGCCCAATCCATAGAGCACACCCCGAAATAAAAAGGCTGACGCCCAGCAGAGCGACCGTGGAGAGCGCAACCAATGAGGGGTTAGTGGTGGCTTGCATGCTGATTGTTACGACGCGGACCTCCCGCTCACGGTTTGTCGGCCGGGAGAGCGGGAAATTGAGGGGAAAGAGGTGAAATTGTCGGGGGCGGATCGGTACACTGGCGGTTTCCACCCGATTGGGAGTCTCCATTGGACCTGCTTCGCTACGCCATCGATTTACGCAGCGACACGGTTACGCGCCCGTCACCGGGCATGCGTGCCGCCATGGCCGCGGCCGAAGTGGGCGACGATGTGTATGGCGACGATCCCACCGTCAATCGTTTGCAGGCGGTGATTGCCGAGCGCTTCGGCTTCGAGAGTGCGCTGTTCTTCGCCAGCGGCACGCAAAGCAATTTGTCCGGCTTGATGGCTCACTGCGGCCGCGGCGACGAATACCTGGTTGGCCAGGAGGCGCACACTTACAAGTACGAACAAGGTGGCGCGGCCGTTCTCGGCAGCATCCAGCCGCAGCCACTGGAGAATGAGCCGGACGGCGCAATATCGATGCTGCGCATTGCCAATGCCATCAAGCCCGATGACGATCATTTCGCGCGCACCCGATTGCTGGCGCTCGAAAATACCATCGGCGGCCGTGTCCTACCCACGACCTATGTGCGCGAGGCCACTGACTTCGCTCATGCACACGGTCTGTTTACGCATTTGGACGGGGCGCGAATTTTCAATGCCATCGTGAAATTGGCTATCGACGAGCGTGCGGCCGTTGCAGGATTCGATTCGGTGTCGGTGTGCCTGTCGAAGGGTCTCGGCGCACCGGCCGGCTCGGTGCTGCTGGGTGCGCGCGATTTCATCGCGCGTGCGCGGCGTTGGCGCAAGGCTCTGGGCGGCGGCATGCGGCAGGCCGGAGTGCTGGCCGCGGCGGGCCTTTATGCCCTCGAGCATAATGTGCCGCAGCTGGCGCAGGATCACGCCAATGCCGAATTTCTCGCCGCAGAGTTGCGTGCCATCGGGTTGCGGGTGGAGCCCACGCAGACGAACATGCTGTATGTTCACATTCCGACGCAGAAGGTAGCCAACTTAAGGTCGCACCTGGAACAGCGCGGGATCTTGGCGACCATTACGCCGCGCACGCGGCTAGTTACGCACCTGGATCTCCCGCAGCAAAAGATCGCGGCGGCGGCGCGCGCCTTTCGCGACTTTCCTCACTGGGACGCAGCTTAAACCAGCTCAGCCAGCTCTCCGGACGGCAGTGGGCGGCCGGCGGCATTTACACGGCCTTTACACCGGCGGCCGGAACCTTTGCCCTGTTTTTCCACGCGCAAGCCTAATTTGTAGGGGTGGCGGCCCCCGCCGCGCAACCCCACGGGAGGTGCGGTGGGTATTCTATTCCTGATGGTTCTCGCGGTTTTCCTGCTGCTCACCCTGGCATTGGTGGCCGGTTGCGCCGCGCTGGAGTGCAAGAAATGACTTGGGCTTATGTGCTGAGCGGCGGCATCGCCGTGGCGCTGCTCGTGTACCTGGTTGCCGCCCTGATCCGCGCCGAGGATTTGTGATGACAGGACAAGCTGGGTTCTCCTTGCTGTTGTTCCTTGGCGTGCTTGCCGCCTTGGGCTATCCGCTGGGCATCTACATGGCGCGCATTGCGCAAACGGCACCGATCGGCGGCTTGCTTGGCAAGCTAGAGCGAGCCATTTATCGCGTCGCCGGAGTCGATCCCGCGCATGACATGCCATGGGCACGCTACGCCGTGTCGGTGCTGTTGTTCAATGCCCTAGGTGTGGTGGTGGTGTATCTCGTGCAGCGCCTGCAGCTGTGGCTGCCTTTGAATCCGCAGGGCATGGCGAACGTTGCCGCGGACTCCGCATTCAATACTGCCGTGAGCTTCGTGACCAACACCAATTGGCAAGGCTATGCCGGTGAGTCGACCTTGAGTTACTTCACGCAGATGCTGGCACTCACCGGCCAGAATTTTTTCTCCGCGGCCACGGGCATCGCCGTGGCCTTTGCATTGATCCGTGGATTTGCGCGCCGCTCAGCCCAGGGCATCGGCAATTTCTGGGTGGATCTCACGCGCAGCACCCTTTACATCCTGGTGCCCTTGTCGCTGGTATTGGCAGTGATTTTCATGGGTCAGGGGGTTATTCAGAATTTTCAAGGGTACAAGCAGGTCCAAGCGTTGGAAAGCGTGACCTACACCCAACCGAAGCTCGATGTCGCGGGCGAGCCGCTCAAAGATACCCAGGGAAATACGCTCACCGAGACACTGACGGCGCAAACCCAGACTTTGGCGATGGGCCCGGTGGCCTCGCAGGAGGCCATCAAGATGTTGGGTACCAACGGCGGCGGCTTCTTCAATGCCAACTCGGCACATCCGTTCGAGAATCCGACTCCACTGACCAATTTCTTGCAAATGATCGCGATGTTTCTGATTCCGGCCGCGCTGTGTTTCACCTTTGGCCGGATGGTGGGCGATTCGCGCCAAGGCTGGGCGGTGTTCAGCGCCATGACTGCGATCTTCGTGGTGATGGCGGTAGTTGCCATGTGGGCCGAAGGGCAGGGTAATCCGCTGCTCACGCCCTTGGGTGTGGACCAGGGGCATAGCGCGCTGCAGGCCGGCGGCAATATGGAGGGCAAGGAGACGCGATTCGGGATAGTCGGCTCCGCGCTGTTCGCAACCATCACCACGGCTGCTTCGTGCGGCGCCGTGAATGCCATGCACGATTCCTTCACCCCATTGGGCGGCATGGTACCCATGTGGCTCATCCAATTGGGCGAGGTGGTGTTCGGCGGTGTCGGTTCCGGACTGTACGGCATGTTGATATTCGCCATCATGGCGGTGTTCGTCGCGGGATTGATGATCGGCCGCACGCCGGAGTACATCGGCAAGAAAATACAGTCATTTGAGATGAAGATGACGTCCATCGTCATTCTGGTAACGCCGTTCCTGGTGCTGGTTGGCACCGCGATCGCGGTGATGCTGGAGGCTGGAAGACTTGGGATATTCAATCCCGGCGCGCATGGATTTTCCGAGGTGCTGTATGCCTTATCCTCGGCGTCGAATAACAACGGCAGCGCATTCGCGGGACTTTCGGCGAATACGCCTTTCTACAACACATTGCTGGCCATCGCCATGTGGTTCGGGCGATTTGCCTTTATCGTCCCGGTGCTCGCAATCGCCGGATCGCTTGCCAAGAAGAAGCGCATCGAAGCGACTGCCGGCACCTTGCCCACCCATGGGGCATTGTTCGTGGCGTTGCTCGTGGGCACGGTGGTGTTGGTGGGAGCGCTGACCTATGTGCCGGCGCTCGCGCTCGGTCCCGTGATCGAGCATCTACAGCTTCACGCGATTCACTAAAAGGCCAGCCATGGTTCGCAAGTCTTTGACGCTATTGGATTCCGCACTGCTGGGCCCGGCCATTGCCGACTCCTTCCGCAAGCTCGCGCCTGCGGTGCAAGTGCGCAACCCCGTGATGTTCGTCGTCTACATCGGCAGCATTCTGACCTCGATTCTGTTCGTGCAGGCGCTGAGTGGCCAGGGTGAAGCACCGGTGGGCTTCATATTCGGCATTTCCGCCTGGCTGTGGTTCACGGTGTTGTTCGCGAATTTTGCGGAAGCGCTGGCCGAAGGGCGCAGCCGCGCGCAGGCAGCCTCGCTGCGCGGACTGAAGCACTCCGTCAGCGCCAAAAAATTGCGCTCCGCCAAGCACGACACGGACTGGACGGCGACGCCCGCGCCGCAACTGCGTAAGGGGGATTTTTTTCTCGTTGACGCCGGCGACATCATCCCGGCCGATGGTGAAGTGGTCGATGGCGTGGCCTCGGTAGACGAGAGCGCGATCACGGGCGAGTCGGCGCCGGTGGTGCGCGAATCGGGCGGCGACTTCTCCGCGGTAACCGGCGGGACGCGCGTGCTGTCGGACTGGCTGGTGGTTCGGGTGTCGGTGAATCCGGGCGAAGCGTTCATCGATCGCATGATTGCCATGGTGGAGGGGGCCAAGCGCCAGAAGACCCCGAATGAAATCGCACTGACCATATTGCTGATCGCTCTGACCCTGGTGTTCTTGTTGGCAACCGCGACCTTGCTGCCGTTCTCCCTGTTCAGTGTGGCGGTTGCCAAGCTGGGTTCGCCGGTCACCATTACTGTGCTGGTCGCACTGCTGGTATGCCTCATCCCGACCACCATTGGCGGATTGCTCTCGGCCATCGGCGTTGCCGGCATGAGCCGCATGATGGCATCCAATGTCATTGCGACCTCAGGTCGCGCAGTGGAGGCGGCGGGCGATGTGGACGTACTGCTGCTCGACAAGACCGGAACCATCACCTTGGGCAACCGTCAGGCTGCCGCCTTCATCCCCGCGGAGGGTTGCACCGAGCAGCAACTCGCCGACGCCGCGCAACTCTCCTCGCTGGCAGATGAAACTCCCGAGGGGCGCAGCATCGTCGTGCTGGCAAAACAGCGTTTCAATCTGCGGGAGCGAAATTTGGCTCAATTGCAAGCGACCTTCGTGCCATTTTCCGCGCAAACGCGCATGAGCGGCGTCAACTTGGGCAGCCGCGAGGTGCGCAAGGGCGCCGCCGCTGCCATACGCCAATATATCGAGGCACAGGGCTTTGTCTTCCCGCCTCAGGTGTCGCGGGTGGTCGACGAAGTGGCGCGCAACGGCAGCACGCCGTTGGTCGTCAGCGACGCCGGCCGCGTGCTGGGGGTGGTGGAGCTTAAGGACATAGTCAAAGGCGGCATCAAGGAGCGGTTCGGCGAGTTGCGCCGCATGGGCATTCGCACCGTCATGATCACGGGCGACAACCGGCTTACCGCGGCGGCGATCGCGGCCGAAGCGGGGGTTGATGATTTTCTTGCCGAGGCGACTCCGGAAGCCAAGCTCAAATTGATCCGCGAGTACCAGCGCGAGGGCCGCCTGGTCGCGATGACCGGCGACGGCACGAACGATGCGCCGGCACTGGCACAAGCCGACGTAGCCGTGGCAATGAACTCAGGCACCCAGGCGGCGAAGGAAGCCGGCAACATGGTGGACCTGGACTCGAATCCCACGAAATTGATCGAAATCGTGGAAGTCGGCAAACAGCTGCTCATCACGCGCGGCTCGCTCACGACATTTTCCATCGCCAACGATGTGGCCAAGTATTTCGCCATCATCCCGGCCGCATTCGCCACCACCTATCCGCAGCTGGCGGTCCTGGATGTGATGCGATTGACCAGTCCGAATTCGGCAATTCTTTCCGCTGTTATTTTCAATGCGTTGATCATCGTGTTGCTGATCCCGCTGGCGCTCAAGGGCGTGAAATACCGGGCGCTCGGCGCTGCTGCGCTGCTGCGCCGAAACCTTTTGATTTATGGCGTAGGCGGCATCATCGTGCCGTTTGCCGGGATCAAGCTGATCGACATGACGCTCACCGCGCTGCGGCTGGTATAGGAGACTCACGATGAACACGCTGCTGCGGCCCTTGCTGGTGCTATTCACATTGTTGACGCTGCTCACCGGCGTCATCTATCCGCTCGCCGTAACCGGCATCGGCCGCGTGGCATTCGCAAATCAGGTGTCGGGCAGCCTGGTGATGCGCGACGGCAAGGCGGTCGGCTCGGCGCTGATCAGCCAGTCGTTCCAGGAACCGAAGTATTTCTGGGGACGCCTTTCCGCGACTTCGCCCATGCCGAACAATGCCGCGGCCTCGAGCGGCTCGAATCTGGGGCCGACGAACCCTGCGCTGATCGATGCCGTGCGCGGGCACATCGACGCCTTGAAGAAAGCGGATCCCGGGAACGCCCTACCGATACCTGTGGACCTGGTAACCGCCTCGGGCAGCGGGCTCGACCCGCACGTGAGCCCGGCGGCCGCGTTGTACCAGGTCGCACGCGTGGCTCGAGAAAGACATTGGGATCCCGTCAAATTGCGCGAGCTCGTGCTGGATCATGTGGAGGGACCGCAGTGGTGGATATTCGGCGAGCCGCGAGTCAACGTATTATTGCTCAACCTGGCCCTGGATCGCGCACAATAGGCCTGGTACACATTCAGACAGGCTACTGATGCCGACACCGAGCGAAAGCCGCCCCGATCCTGATTTGCTGCTGGCGAAGGTCAAGCGCCAGGAAGCCGACGCACGGCGCGGTAAGCTCCGAATCTACTTTGGCTCGTCCGCGGGAGTGGGAAAGACCTACGCCATGCTGGTCGCCGCCCGTAAACTCAAAGATGAGGGCCGCGAGGTCGTCATCGGTGTCGTCGAAACTCACGGCCGCGCCGAAACGGCGGCGCTGCTCGGCGGCATGGAGATTGTGCCGCCGAAGTCCATGCCGTATCGGGGCAAGGACTTGAGCGAGTTCGATCTCGATGCGGCCTTACTGCGGCACCCGTCCTTGATCCTGATCGATGAGCTTGCACACTCGAACGTGCAAGGTGTACGACACCCAAAACGCTGGCAGGATATCGAAGAACTATTGGCCGCGGGCATCGACGTATTTTCGACGCTGAATGTTCAGCACCTGGAAAGCCTCAACGATGTCGTCGGCGGAATCACCAATGTGCGCGTTTGGGAGACCGTGCCCGACACCGTGTTCGACGATGCCGACGAAGTGGTGCTGGTGGATATCCCCGCGGACGAGTTGCTCGAACGCCTGCGGGCGGGCAAGGTGTACGTGTCGCAGCAGGCCGAACGGGCGGCGGAGAATTTCTTCCGCAAGGGCAATCTCATGGCGCTGCGCGAGCTGGCGCTGCGGCGTACCGCCGAACGGGTCGAGGGCGACGTTCAGGCCTATCGCGTCGACAAGTCGATCGGCTCCGTTTGGAAGACCGCCAATGCGCTGTTGACCTGCGTCGGTCCCGATGCCGGCGCCGAGCGCGTGGTGCGCGGCGGCGCGCGGTTGGCCGGCCAGCTGAATGCCGAATGGCACGCCATCTATGTGGAAACGCCGAGCTTGCAACGCCTGCCCGCGGCGCGACGCGACAAGATTCTCGCAACGCTCGCCCTGGCGCAGGATTTGGGTGCAACCACCGCGGTGATCGCAGATGCCGACGTGGCGATGAGCGTGGTTGCCTATGCGCGCAGCCACAATCTCTCGAAGCTGGTCATCGGCCGCGATCCGGCGCGACGCCTGTGGCCCTGGCAACGATCCAGCGGCCAGAAGCTCGCGTTGCTGGCGCCGGATATCGATCTGGTCGAGATCGGGCGTAGCGACGGCGCCCTGCGCGACGGCGACGCTAGGAACTCCGCTGCGTGGCCAGCGCTGCCCGGCGCGGAATCCGGCGATCGCCGCCGGCTGAAGCGCCTGCGCTACCTGTGGGCGGCGCTGGCGTGCATCGCGGTGACACTGCTGTCGATGCCGCTGGCCGCGCATTTCGATCGCTCGAATATCGTGGCCATCTACATTCTAACCGTGGTGCTGATTGCGGTACGCCTGGGCCGGGGCGCGGCGGCCTTGGCGGCGGTGCTGAGCGTTTGCGCTTTCGATTTCTTCTTCGTTCCACCGCGGTTCTCCTTTGCGGTCAGCGATGTGCAATATTTTCTGACCTTCTGCATCATGCTGGCCGTCGGCTTGATCACGGGTCAGCTGACTGCCGGCTTGAGATTTCAGGCGCGGGTGGCCGCACACCGCGAGGAGCGCGCCGGCTCGCTGTATGCGATTGCGCGCGACCTGTCCGGTGCCGTGCAGATCGATCAAGTCGTCAGAATCAGCGCTGAATCCATCGAGCGCACATTTCGTGCGAGCGCCGCCTTGCTGCTGCCGAACTCCGCCGGCGAGTTGGCCATGACCACCTCGCGCGGCGACGCGACGCTCGCCGTCGATAGCGGCATCGCGCAGTGGGCCTTTGACAAGGGCCAGCCGGCGGGATTCGGCACCGACACACTGCCCGGCAGCGAAGTCCTGTACATTCCGCTGCGCGCCCCGACACGCGCGCGCGGAGTATTGGCGGTCAAAGCTCACAATCGCCGGCTGCTGCGCATACCTGAGCAGAGGCAGCTGCTCGATACCTTCGCCGCGCTGATCGCCATTGCGTTGGAGCGCGTGCATTATGTGGAAGTGGCGCAGGATGCGCTGGTGCGAATGGAGTCGGAGCGCCTGAGAAATTCATTGCTGGCCGCGTTGTCACACGACCTGCGCACGCCGTTGACGGTGCTCGTCGGTCTCGCCGAATCGCTGACGCTGATTAAGCCGGCGCTGTCGCCGGCGCAACGCGAGAGCGCCGAGGCCATACAAGACGAAGCGCGCCGCATGAGCACTCTGGTGAGCAATCTGCTCGATATGGCGCGAATCGAAAGCGGCGGAGTCAAGCTCAACCTGCAATGGCAACCCTTGGAAGAGGTGATTGGCTCGGCTCTGAACGCGGCTCGCGGCATGTTGAAACAGCATGGCGTGGAAGTGAACATACCGCGGGATTTGCCGCTGGTGCGATTCGATGCGCTGTTGATCGAACGAGTTCTAGTCAATCTGCTGGAGAATGCTTCGAAATACACGCCGCCGGGGAGCAAGATCACCTTGGCGGCACAAGTCGTCGGCGACACCTTGAGCGTGTCCGTATCGGATGATGGTCCCGGTCTCCCCGTCGGGCGCGAGGAAGCGGTGTTTCAGAAATTTACCCGCGGCGAGCGCGAGTCGGCGACGCCGGGCGTGGGTCTTGGCCTCGCCATTTGCCGCGCCATCGTCGAATCGCATCACGGAAAGATCGTCGCCACGCATCGCCCGGGGGGCGGCGCGCGTTTTACGTTCACTCTGCCGCTTGGGCAACCACCGGCGGCGGCTGAAGAAGCGGAGGCTGCCGATGGCTGAGCCGCTGCCCGTAGCCATTCTGGTCGAGGATGAGCGCCAAATACGCAGATTCGTGCGGACCGCGCTGGAGGCAGAGGGCTGGAACGTGCATGAGACCGATACCTTGCGTCAGGGACTGATCGACGCCGGTACTCGCAAGCCCGATCTGATCATTCTGGATCTGGGGCTGCCCGACGGCGATGGCATGGAGTTCCTGCGTGACTTGCGCGCCTGGTCCAATGTTCCCGTGATCGTGCTATCGGCCCGCGTCGGCGAGGAAGACAAGATTGGAGCCTTGGATGCGGGCGCGGATGACTACTTGACCAAACCGTTTGGCGTTGGCGAGCTGCTGGCGCGGGTGCGCGCAGCGTCCCGTCGGTGCCGTGACACCGGCGCGGGATTGGGTTCGGTATTCGAATTCGGCGACATCAAAGTCGACCTGAGCCTGCGCACCGTGCACCGGGGCGCTGTTGCGATACATTTGACGCCCATTGAATATCGCCTGCTTGCCCTATTGATTGCCAACTCGGGCAAGGTGCTGACGCATCGTCAAATCCTGCGCGAAGTCTGGGGCCCCACGCACACCGAAGACGGCCACTATGTGCGGGTGTACATGGGGCATCTGCGCCAGAAGCTGGAAAACGATCCGGCGCAGCCCAAGCATATCTTGACCGAGACCGCGGTCGGCTATCGGCTGGTACAGACCGCTAGAGACTGACCAGCCGCCAGGAGCGTGGCTCCTTAACCGGCAGTACGTCGACGCCTCGCGTTGCGCAAATCCTGCGGCGTATCTACATCGAAGGCCGCGGACGGAAGACTCATAAGCACTCGCTCCTTTGGCGACAATCCGGCAACCAAGCCGCGCAGTCCCGTATCGCCGCGTACGGCCAGCGCTCGAGAGTACAACCAGCGCGGCAGAATCAGGGGCACGCCGCCGTGGGGCACGTCGCCATGCGCGGCGCCGCTTTGCTCAACGCTTCTTGCAATCACGCGCCGCCGCGTCGCCCGCCAGCGCGAGATCAGCCGGCCGATATCCCTTGGCTTTATGGCGACCAGATCCACCGGTAACAGCAGAACGGCGGTGGAGTAGCGAGACCGTTGGATGCCCAGGCGCACCGAACTCGATAGGCCCTCGCTGCGCCGCGAATTCACCGCAAAAATGACGTTCAGCCCGCGGGCCTCGATCCGCAAGCGCGCGGCTCCACGCGGCACTACGGCGACGATTTTCCCAGGCGCGAAGCGCGCCGCCAGGGTGAGGGTCCGTCGCAATAAACTGACCGAACGCACCCGCGCCAAGGCCTTCGGGCTCCCCAATCGGGAGGAGAAGCCGGCCGCCAGAATCACGACTTGCAGTTGCGGCACGGTGACGCAGTTCATGGGTACAATAGTGCCATGAAAAAAGACCACGTGACCTTTCGGCGGCGGCCGTTTTTGACGCCGGTCTGGTTGACGGCGATGGCGGCCGTCTTGGGTCTTGGCTTCGCAATCTTTGCGGCGTGGGTGTGGGCAACCGCGAGTTCGACCACCGTCATCGTGATTCGACACGCGGAGAAGGACTTGAACGTCAGTGCCACGGATCCGCCCTTGACTGCTGCGGGACAAGCGCGTGCGGCGCTGCTTGCACAAATGTTCGACGACGCCAAAAGTATAGGTCACGTGGATGCGATTTACGTCTCGACGGCGCTGCGCAATAAACTGACAGCCGCGCCGCTGGCGGAGCGGCTGGGCATTCCCGCCACGGTGGTCTCCGCGGACGATCCGAAAGGGCTGGCGCGCCGCGTGCTGCGTGAACATGCCGGGGGCAGGGTGCTCATCGTCGGCCACAGCGACACCGTACCGGAGATCGTCGCTACCTTGAGCGGCAACTCCGTCATAGCGGAAATTGGCGACGAGGAGTACGGCACCATGTACATCGTCACGGTACCGAGAATCGGCAACGCAAACTTATTGCGATTGCACTATTGATTGCGATTGCCGGCCGGCGGGCCCCGATGGGCGTGCCCGGCGTTATGGGTTCGCCGGCGCGCGCAGCAGGATGGCCTTGCGAACGAAGTCCGCATGACGGCCGATCATGAAGTCCGCCATCACCGCATCGCGAATACGGCGGCTGCCGTCGATCAAGTACGACGCGCGGCGCACGCCGATCCCCAACGGGCCGTTGACGCCGTACATCTTGATGACGGTCTTTTGTTCATCGGACAAAAGCACGAAGGGCAGCTGGTACTTGGCCTTGAATTTGGCGTGAGACTGAGAGCTTTGCGGACTGATGCCCACCACGCGCAAGCCTGCGCTTGAGATTTCATTGTGCAGGTCACGCAATTTACACGCCTGGAGGGTGCAGCCGGGGGTGAAATCGGCAGGATAGAAGTACAGGACTATGGCGCCCGGACTCAAAAGTTCGGTCAAGGACCGGTCAATCGCCGTCTCGTCGGGAAGCGTGAATTCCGGAGCGCGCTCGCCTGCTTTTATCATTTATTCTTCCTCCTATCCTACATCGTAGCTTAGGTTAGGCCGTGTTGAGGGATACTTTGGCATGACGCCCCTTTGCTGCTAAGATTCCGGGCCGTTTTCCGGGGGAGTAGCTCAGTTGGGAGAGCGTCGCGTTCGCAATGCGAAGGTCGAGGGTTCGATCCCCTTCTCCTCCACCAATCCAAAGGCCGGAGTTTGCACTCCGGCCGTCCGTACTTAGCCTCGGTAGCTCAGTGGATAGAGCGAGTGCCTCCTAAGCGCTAGGTCGCAGGTTCGATTCCTGCCCGGGGCACTTTTTACACATTCGCTGCCGTTTGCTGCGGTTCGCCGCCAGCCCAAGAATCTTATTAAAACCCTGCATTTCTCTGGGCATTGACTCCCGCTGACGGTCGCTCACGTTCATTGACAGACGGCCACTGAACAGGGTAGAAATAGGGGTAGATTGGAGCCACGCAAAATCTACCCCCAAGGGGATCGTTGTACGGCTTCGCGGCGCCACACCCGCACACGCCGCTCCAAGGTACATAGTTGCCGAAGACTGTAGTGCTCTGGATAGCGCGCGCGGAACTCGATGAGTAATTCCACAGCCGTCTGATCCGGCTTCGCCTCCAGGCATTGACGCATCTCCGCCCAGTGCGCCTTGAAGGGATCCGGGCGACGGCCGCGGGGTTTGTTGTTGAGGTTGCGATATTTGAGTTGATCGATGATCACGCCGCGGGCGCGGGCATCTTGGCGCCAGATCTTCAGGCGTTTGCTCAAGGTTTTCCGTTGGAAGGGATTAATTCGGCCAGGGAACTGTGCGCAGAGCTCCTCAAACAGCTGTGTCGAGTTGATGTTCGGGCATCCTTCGAGCCGTCGACACACCAGCGGCCAGGCCATCTTGAGCGCATGGAAGCTGCCTTTGCCGCTCCCCGCATAGATCAGTTGAGGCCGTTCTGGTGCCTTCATAACGGGCGCAGGGGCCTCAGCCGGCGGAGCGACAGGCATCGCTGCGACATTTTCTTGGGCCACACTTTGCAGGCCACGCAAGTTACGAGGCTTGGCTGCTGGGGAGAAGGTCGGTCGCACTTCTCCAGCCCGCCAAGCGCTGGAGAGGCCTGCAACGAACGCGGCGAGATCTGGCGGTTCGGCTGTCATGCCGGGTAGTATCTCGCCATCTGCGAGCGCCGTCAGATGCGCCTGCATGGCTCGCATCTCTTCCAGAAGCTTCAACGGATCGAGGGCCACGGCGATTTCGCGCAGCTTCATCTTTGCAGTTTCAGGCGTACTCTCAGCCTGCAGAAGGCGTTCACAGGGTGTTTGCGGCGGATGGTAGCGCTTGGAGACCTGAGCGCCCTCGCGATGCTTTGCCACCAGTTTGAAGGAGGGTTGGAAGAAGTTCACGAAGAGTCGCGAGGCGCCGTACAGGCGCGTAATCGCTTTGGCAGCGGCAATGCCCTCGAAGCGCTTATAGCCCAGAAGTTTGCGCACGACAGCGCCGTTTTTCTGCTCGATCCAAGCTTGGTCGTTCTTGCGATACGGATGCGAGCGGGTAAGTTCGATCCCATGGCTCAGACAGTATTCGATCAACCTGTCGTTCACAAATTCGGTACCGTTGTCGACATCCAACGCGCGAAGGGCGAAGGGCAAGCTGACACGGACGCGCTCGAGCGTTTGAACAACGAGGCTGCTTTCACGCACGACAAGCGGCGCCGCTTCCGTCCAGCCACTGGCAATGTCCGTCAAAACCAGACTATGGATGTAACTGCCGCGGCTAACCGCCCCGCAGTGGGCAACCAAATCCATTTCCCTGCTGCCAGGGATCGGCTCATTCCAATCCGCAAAAGTGCGCAACGGTATGCGCCGGCGCGGTTCTGGTTCGATCCGCCGGCGCTTCTTTGCGCGCGTCACGGAACGCGGCGCGCGCAAAAGTCGGTCGATCGTCGCCGCGCTCATCCCAAGTATCTTCGCGCGACGGTCGCCTCGAGACCCTCGTGAAAGAGCTGGCGTGTGGCAGCTATTGCAAAATGTAAAGGGCATCTCAGCACGGGCCCACCGCGGCCACACGATTAATCTCATCGACGGCGGATACGACGAATCTGTAATAGGACGCCAAAACATTGACTTCACTCAGCATTGCTTGGAAACTGAGCAGCGCGCTGCCGCGCAAGCACGGGAAAGCTTTTGAACAACATAAAGCCACAGTCGCGCCCTTCGGAACCTTTTGTGGGATCCATGTTTTTGGGCGATTTGCGCGCTCAAGTGCGCGAGGCGACTCGCGTAGATCATGAACGACTTGATGACACGTTATCGCAACTTGACCTCTCGAGCTATCACGGTTACGCAAGCTTTCTCCGAGCCCACCTCGCCGCGTTCACGTCTTTGAGCGGGCAGTCGCGTACTGAGGATGCAGATGACTGCAGCGCCATGCTGCGTTGTATACAAGACGACTTGCATGCATTTTCAATCCATGCGTCCCCGCTACCGCATACCCCTTTCGTGGCGCGTTCTGTGCCCATCAGGTTCGGTGTCGCTTACGTTATACGGGGCTCTCGGCTAGGAGCACACGTGCTGCGGCAGCGGGTTTCACATTCGAGCGCGACTTCGTATCTGGATTTTCGACCTCGCGTAACTTGGTCGGATTTCCTACGACAATTGAACGAATTCTCGTCAGTAGCCCAAGGAGACGCCGTCCCTCAGATGATCGCGGGTGCAAAAGCAGGATTCAATGTATTTGCTGCATCCGTGTCAGCCATAAAATGTGAATTTCAATGAGCAACGTAGGGGAATTGAAACCGGATCTTACTCAGTGTGATATCGAACCGATTACCCACCTCGAACAGATTCAATCTTTTGGCTTTCTTCTCGCAATGTCTCGCGATTGGAATGTGATTCGGGCTTCCGCGAACCTTGAGGCTTTCATCGGTGTGACAGCGGAAGCCGCGATTGGTACGAAGGTAGACTCCTTCCTCGAACGTGAAGCCCTGCATCAGATCCGAAACCGCATGCTCGCACTGTTTCTGACTCGCGGCACCGAGCGCCTCTTCGGGGTTACCTTGTGTGAAGATCGCTCACCGTTTGACGTGGCCGTTCATCAAAGCGGCGACTTGTACATTCTGGAGGCGGAGCTCGTGGGTGCCGTAGAGCAAGCGGACGCCGTCTCGCTTGTACGGGCCGCTATGTCGCGTTTAGCCGCACAGTCTTCGCTGGAACATTATCATCGCGACGCAGCGCGGCAGATTCGTGCAATTACTGGATTTGATCGAGCGATGATTTATCGATTCGATGACTCCGGCGCTGGCGAAGTGATTGCCGAGGCCGTGACCGCTGGCATGGAAAGCTACTTGGGTCTTCGCTACCCTGCATCGGATATTCCGCAGCAAGCGCGGGCGTTGTATCTACGCAATCCATTTCGGATTATTGCGAATGTGGGCGCAGAGACTGTGCCATTGTTGCCGCCGACGTCACCTGCAATTGTTGCTTTAGATCTTTCTCTCTCGATCACGCGCGCAGTGTCTTCGGTACATGTAGAGTACCTGCGTAATATGGACGTCGGTTCGTCCCTGTCGATTTCAATCATCGTTAGCGGTTCGCTGTGGGGGCTGATCGCCTGCCACCATAGAGGACCGCGGTTACCGAGCTTTGTTGTTCGAACGGCGGCCGAATTCCTCGGACAGATGTATTCGATGACCCTAGAGAGTCGGCTGCGAGAAGCCGCCGATCAAGAAGAAGAACGGGTGCGCGAGGCGACGAGTCGCATGGTCAAGTTAGTCGTAGGCGATGACGCTTTGGTGACTCGGGCCCAATGGCTACAAGACGTTATGCAGGACATTATTGGCTGTGACGGCATTGCGGTCATCATCCATGGGCTAACATCCACGAGCGGAATGACTCCCAGTGGCTCAGAGCTTGAAGCAATCAGGTTGCGCATGAACGCGGTATCACAAAACCGAGTTTTCGCGACCGATGAGTTGGCGTCTCTCAACCTCGACGGGCGGCGTCTGAGCGGACCAGCGGGACTTTTAGCCATTCCGATCTCAAGCACCCCGCGCGATTATATTCTGCTCTTCAGACGAGAGCAGTTGCAGGACATTCGTTGGGCCGGTGACCCGTCGAAGGAGCTTGATTCGCGGGCGGACGTCAGGATCTCGCCCCGTAAAAGTTTTGCAAAGTTCTTAGAGATCGTACGAGGTCGGTCGCGAGCATTTTCAGTCCGCGAAAAGCGTGCGGCGGAAGCGATTCGTTCCGCATTGATTGAAGTCATTTTGCGAGTCTCCGAGAATGCCGACGAGGCACGCACGCGAGCGACGGAGCGGCAAGAAACGCTTATCGCAGAACTGAATCACCGGATGCGGAACGTTTTGACGCTAGTGCACGGTTTAGTGAACCAGTCGCGAAACGATGTCATCGATGTCGATGGGTATGTGGATTCACTCAACGGACGCGTGCTAGCCCTCTCACGCGCACACGATCGGGTGACACGTCAGAATTATGCGCCCGAATTTCTCACAGCCATCTTTGATGACGAAATTATGGCCTACGTGCCGAGTCGACGCCATCGATTGAGCGTTCAAGGGATGCCCATTCTTCTGAAGCCTCAGGCGTTTTCGGCGCTAGCGCTAGTGATCCATGAACTGGTGACGAATTCTTGCAAATATGGTTCCCTCTCGGTAGAGGACGGTGTTGTCGTCGTGAGCGTCTTGCATGAGCTTAAAAAGGGATTGCATCTGGCGTGGAGCGAGCGCGGTGGTCCTTTAGTCAAGCCACCGTCGC
>JANYIY010000399.1 GCA_025358615.1 Gammaproteobacteria bacterium
CTCGCCGCCATGTCGACCACGATGGACGGCGCGTCCGGGCGCTGCGCCGCAAAGGCGAAGGGGTTGGTGCCGAACAAGGGTTTGTTGCCACCCCACGGCGCAATGCAAGGCGAGGTATTGGCAAACGCCAGCGCCACGAGATTGTCCGCGGCAAGGCGCTCGACGAACCAGCCGACCACACCTGCCGAGTAGGAGTTGGAGATGGCCAACGCGGCCACCCCGGAGCCGGCGGCCATCGCCACGAAGCGCGGCAAGGCCAGCAGAAATGCGGGATGGCAAAAACCATGCTGCGCATCGACGCGCAGCACTGCGGGTGCGGCCTCGATGAGGCGGGGCTCGGCGTCACCTTTTACCTTGCCGCAGCGCAGATGTTCACAGTACACCGGCAGGTAACCTAAGCCGACATTGCGAATGCCTTGTGCCTCGGCCTCGCGAATCGAATCCGCCACCGGATGGCTTGAGCCGAGCTCGCGCCGCTCCCCTGCAGTGCGGCCAGGCTCAGGCGGTAGACATCATCCAGGGTCATGCGTGCCTCCGCGTTCCCCCAGTGCAAGAGCCACCAGGCGCTTGTCCTCGAGGTCGGCGCGCACGGCCCAGCGGCTGAGGATGGTCATACCCTGGCCGCCGCGCGCGGCGCAGCGCGTCCGCGACTGCGGCGAACTGAGGCGTAAGGCGAGGGAGAGCAGCGGTCCCGTCATCGCAGTGGTTACCAGCGCCATCACCAGCAGCATGGTTAAAATGCCCGGCATTGCAGCAGCAGTTGCGCGGTGCCCGACATGAGGTCGCCAGGATATCGCAGTACCAGGCCGCCCGTGATTCACCCAGCGATGCGGCCAGCTCGGGTTTCTCCGTACAGGCTAACGGCTGTAGCGCATCCGCGTACCGAAGCGTACCGACAGGTCTATTTCCGTGGGGGACAGCTCCAAAGGGAAGTAGGCGCCCGATATATGCGCGGCGTGCAGGCTGGCGCCGTGCATCTGGCAGCCGCGCAGGTCGAGACCCCGCAGATCCGCCTGGCGAAAATAGCCGTCGGAAAAATCGATGTTTTCGATATCGACGCCGCGTAGGTCGATGGCGCGAAAATCGCAACCGCGCAAATCGCATGCTTCGCCGGCCTTGCGCCGCCGATTGAATTCATCGAAGTTTCCCTCGCGCAGCAGCAGGTACAGGGGGTCGGCCGATTTGCGGGGTTTACCGGTGCTCATATCCTGGCATCGGCAGGCAGCCCGAATCCTTGACTATTGCGGGCGTCGCGGGCGGTATCCAGCCCAAAAAAAGCCCACTTCAGGAGGGAATCCGGACTACAAACAGGCGGATTTCTTTCTCAAGTACAGTGTTGAGAATCATGTGAAGTAGCGCCAGCGCTCCCGCCGTCCAGTTGCTAATGGCGTGTTGAGCACGGTGAGAGCCTCTTGGGGCAGTGGCAGTTTACCGATTTCGAGGGCGGCCAAGGTCGAGCGCCCGCGGCCGCCGCCGCCGCCTGACGTACATTTACGGCTATTCTTCATGTTTTATCCGCTGACGCGGGCGATTTACGGATAAAATCCGAAAATCCGGGCATTTTTCGTAATCCCCGACCCGATTTCGGAGCCCGGCACGCGCGGAAGAGGCACACAGGTAGGCCATTGCCGAAGGTCATATGACGAATCGTGTTGGGAAGGTCGTTGTAGCAGTAAATACCAATTTAGTGGTACGTGACGGTCAGCAACGGCGCCAGGGTGGCGCGATTCGCTCCCGTGGTGTCGTTGATCTCTAGGAGCAACGGAATGGCCGGCCCGAGTTCCTCCAAAATTCGCACTTGGAAGTCGACGAGTCCCAACTCCTGCGCTTTAACCATCAACGAGGTGACGTCAATCGACACATTGGTGCCCACATCCGACTGCGCGAAGTCCGGAGTGACCAATATCGACGCCAAGGGCGGCTGGACAGTACGGTCGTAGTCGGTCGCGATTATATTCGGCGGTTGGAACTCGACGAGATCGATGCGAATTGGGAGAGTGCCGACATTCGTCTGCAGACTATTGATATAGATATCTAGAAACGCCGTTTCGATAATTGCATTTCCCGGCACACCAGTTGAGCCGGTGAGCTGGAAATCCAGGAACGAGCGGTACTCGTCACCGGTTACGGGATCGATGCCGGCAAATATGCTTTGCACGGTGGCGGACATGCCTTGGGTGACGGTGAACGTATTGGGAAGCGTTAGTGCGATATCACCGTCGAAGCTTGGGTCGCTTTCGATTGCGGTGGTGTGCGCTATTATCGGCGGCCCTAAGAGGTGGTCGTTACCGCCGCCGCATGAGGCAAGACCTATGGATGCGAAGGCCAAGGCCCATGCGACACGTGGAAAATTGATCATCCCGTACTCCCGTTGCGAGACAGCATCTTACCGGTTTTTTGGCGGAAAATTTTCCGCAAATAATGCTCGTCGTTGAGCGACTGCGGGTAAGACAACGCCGGGCAAACAACGTTCCGCAGCTAAATATTGAAAGAATTACATGTGACTGTTGCGGCAGTCGCTGTACCCTAGGAAGGGACGTACCCTCTCAATCCCGATCCCACCGGAGGTATTGTGCAGCTGCAAATCAACGAGCAGACGATCGAGGTCAGCGCGGATCAGGACCTATCCCTATTATGGGTGTTGCGCGATTTATTGGGGATGACGGGGACCAAGTTCGGCTGCGGGATGGCGCTGTGCGGAGCTTGCACGGTGCTCATCGATGGCAAGGCGATTCGCTCCTGCGTACTGCCGGCGTCGCAGGCCGTCGGCAAGAAGATCACGACCATCGAAGGGGTGGGCAGCACGCCGGTGGGGGCTGCACTCCAGGACGCCTGGCAACAGATCAACGTGCCGCAATGCGGTTATTGCCAAGCCGGGCAAATTATGTCGGCCGCGGCTCTTCTTAAGGATACGCCGCACCCCAGCGACGCTGACATTGATGCGGCCATGTCCGGCAACATCTGCCGCTGCGGCACCTATGTGCGCATTCGCGCTGCCATCAAGCGTGCCGCCGGGCACAGCGAGCAGCTGAAATGAACGCCGTCGTCAAGCAATCGGTCCGGCCGGAGAGCATCGACCCAGAGGAAGGCAGAAGTCTCAGCCGGCGCGAGTTCTTGCTGCGCCTGCAGGCGGTGGGTGGGCTGCTGCTCATTGCCGACGGCTCGTCGATCATCAACGCGGCGGACGCGCCCAAGTTCGGCGCCGACGGCATGCCTCACGGCACCATTGACAACCCGCTGGTATTCGTGAACATCGCTGAGGATGGGCTGGTGACCGTCGTGGTGCATCGATCTGAAATGGGGCAGGGCGTGCGTACGGGCATGCCGCTGATCGTGGCCGATGAACTCGAAGCGGACTGGGCCAAGGTGCGTGTACAGCAAGCGCCGGCCGATGAAGAGAAATTTGGCAATCAGGACACGGATGGTTCGCGCAGCACCCGGCATTTCATCGATCCGATGCGCCGCTGCGGAGCGGCCGCGCGAATGATGCTGGAGCAGGCAGCGGCTCTGTCTTGGCACGTGCCGGTCACCGAGGTACGCGCGCTCAATCACGAGGTGGTGCATGAGAAGAGCGGGCGCAAGCTCGGCTTCGGTGCACTGGCGCGAGCGGCGGCGAAGCTTGCCGTTCCGGCTCGAGACACTGTGCGGCTCAAGTCAGCCGCCGAGTTCCGCTATATGGGCAAGGGCGGGATGCCGCTGCTCGATGGACATGACATCGTGACCGGCAAGGCCCAGTACGGCATCGACCCGTGGTTCAAGGACATGCTGTTTGCCGTGATCGAGCGCTCGCCCGTGCTCGGTGGCAAGATCCGGCACTTTGAGGCGGATGCCGCGGCGAAATCTCCGGGCATTGTGAAGGTCTGGCAACTCCCCGCGGCCACTGCGACTGCGACATTTCATCCGCTGGCCGGTGTTGCGGTGATTGCCAACAGCACAGGGGCGGCGATCACCGCGCGGAAACTGCTCAAGATCCAATGGGACGACGGGGAGCATGGCGACTATGATTCGGACAACTACCGAGCGGGATTGGAAGCGGCGGCAAGAAATCCGGGCCAAGTGGTTCGCGAGGCGGGCGATGTCGACAAGGCGTTCCAGTCGGCTGCGCGCGTCGTTGAAGCCGAGTACTACATTCCGCACATCGCACACGCCACCATGGAGCCACCGTGTGCGGTGGCACGCATAGTCGATGGCCGGTGCGAGGTGTGGGCGCCCACCCAGGCGCCGCAAGTCACTCGTGAAGACGTTGCCAAGCACCTGGGGATACCGTTTGAAAGTGTGACCGTGCATGTCACGTTGCTGGGCGGTGGATTCGGGCGCAAGTCCAAACCGGACTTCGCCACCGAGGCGGCGCTGCTGTCGCAGTTGATGGAGGGGCGTCCCGTCAAGGTGACGTGGACCCGCGAGGACGATCTGCACCACGACTTTCTGCACACGGTGTCGGTGGAGCATTTGAAAGCGGGCGTGGATGCCGGCGGCAAGGTCATCTCCTGGCTGCATCGCAGCGTGGCTCCCAGTCTCGCCACCTTGTTCGGGCCTGACCCGAAGCATGAGATACCGCCCGAGTTAGGCATGGGATTCATCAATCTGCCCTACGACATCCCCAATATGCGGCTCGAGAACCCGGAGGCCGTCGCACATTGCCGCATCGGCTGGTTCCGCTCGGTGTCGAACATTCCACATGCATTCGGCATTCAGTCATTCGTGTCGGAGTTGGCGGCCGCTGCGGGCAAGGACCATCGGGATTTCCTGCTCGACTTGATCGGCAAGCCGCGGCTGATCGATCCGCAAACGCTGCACGACGTTTGGAATCATGGCGAGTCGCCGCAGCGCTATCCCGTGGATACGGGCAGGTTGCGCGGGGTCATCGAGAGGGTGACCCAGGAAGCCGGCTGGGGACGAAAATTCGAGCGTGGCCACGGCTTGGGGCTTGCGGCCCACTACAGTTTCCTGAGTTATGCCGCCGCCGTCGTCGAAGTCGAGGTTGACTCGAAGGGATCAGTCACCGTGCCGCGCGTGGATATCGCATTCGACTGCGGGCCGCAAGTGAACCCGGAACGCATTCGCGCGCAACTCGAAGGGGCGGCGGTGATGGGCATTAGCCTCGCCATGTTCGGCGAGATTACTTTCAAACGTGGCCGCTCGCAGCAGGATAATTTCCACCAATATCGGGTGACGAGAATGAATGAGGCGCCGCGGGAGATTCATCTGCACCTGATACCCCCGAAGAATTGGGACATGCCCTTGGGCGGTGTCGGTGAACCCGGCGTACCGCCGATTGCTCCGGCACTGTGCAATGCCATTTTCGCGGCCACGGGCAAACGGATCCGGCGGCTGCCGATCAGGGGGCAGGCGGGGCGCGGTTGAGGTGCTAGTTGGCGGGTCGAGTTGCAAATGCCTTGGAACTCGCGCCGATTGCGGTCGTTAATTCCTGCTGTGTGTAGGGTTTGGCGAGCCGCACGATGGAGCCGGCGACGCCGGCGGGAAATTCGGCATAGCCGGTTGCAAGAATGACGGGCAGCGAAGGTCGACGTGCGCGCAAGGCGTCAAGCAACTGCAGACCGCTCATTGCCGGCATGACTTGATCCGTAATCACCAGGTCGATCGCGGGATTCGCATCGAATGCGGCCAGCGCATGGACCGCGGATGCCGCGCCGATCACCTCGTGCCCGAGGTCCTCGAGCATGGCTACCACGTTGGCCAACACGAGGCTGTCGTCATCGACGGCGAGTACGCAGATTCGCGTCCTGAGTTGCGACACATCGAAGGTCCCCGAGACGGCATCGGCCTCGTTGCTGCGGCTTGGCGGCGGCACAATGGGCAGCCAAATTTCAACCGTGGTGCCCTTGCCCGGCAGACTGCTGAGCATCAGCTTGCCGCCTGATTGAGCGGCGAGTCCGTCGACCATGGACAGACCCAGGCCGGTACCGTTGCCCACGCCCTTGGTGGTGAAGAAGGGCTCGGCGGCGCGGGCCAGCGTCGCTGCGTCCATGCCGCTGCCGGTGTCGCTCACGGCCAGACAGGAATAGGGTCCTGCGTCCAAGCCCGTGGCGTGAGAGGCGGTGATGAGTTCCTCACGTACCCCGATGGTAATGGTTCCACCGTGCGGCATCGCATCGCGGGCGTTGATGGCGAGGTTCAGCAGCGCCGTCTCCAATTGAGTGGGATCCGTGCGCACATGGATGGCCGATCTTGGGAAGCGCAGTTCAATACTGACACCCGGCCCCAATGAGCGCTCCATTAGGCCGTTCACATTATTGATGAGGCCGGCCAGCTCGACGGTCTCGGTTTTCAGTTCCTGGCGCCGGGCAAACGCCAGCATCCGCTGAGTGAGGGATGCGCCTCGCTTGGCGCCCTGAACCGCGTTGTCCAGAAGGGAGAGCAATTTCGGGTCATTGGGCAGGCGCTTGCGCAAGATCTCGAGGCTGCCCATGATGGCCATCAAGAGGTTGTTGAAATCGTGTGCAGCACCGCCGGTGAATTGGACCACGGCTTCCATTTTCTGGGCCTGGCGCAGTTTTGCCTCAGTCGCGCGCCGCTCGGTGATATCGCGCGTAATTTTAGCGAACCCGACCAGCTGGCCATTGCTGTAAATGGCGTCGATGATGACATTTGCCCAGAAACGGCTGCCGTCCTTGCGAACCCGCCAGCCTTCGGTCTCGAGTCTTCCTTCCTTGGCGGCGGTTCGAAGGCCCGTCATGGGTTTGTCTGCGGCCCGGTCCTCTTCCGCATAGAAAATCTCGAAATTCTGACCAATGACTTCGTTAGCGTCGTAACCCTTGATGCGCTTTGCACCGGAGTTCCAGCTGACGATCCGCCCTTCGGGAGCCAGCATATAAATGGCGTAGTCCGTGACGCCTTCGACCAACAGGCCAAAGCCGCGTTCCGTCTCGGTCAGCCGGGCGAGAGCTGACTCGAGTTCTGCGGTGCGCTCGCGCACCTTGTACTCGAGTTCGGCATTTAATTTCTCCAATGCCGCCCCGGAGTGTTTCCGCGCGGTTACGTCGCGGCTGATGGCGAGTTGCGCCATATCGCCGGCGGCATTGGTAACGGGGACCGCGCGTGTCTCCATGGGGCGCCGCGTGCCTTTGAGGCCGATGATGTCGAATTCCCAGGTCAAGCTCTCGCCGTTGCAGACCCGAATGTGCTGCTCAAGCCAGTAGGCCCGATGTTCCGGCGCGATCAAATCGAAGGTCGATGCGCCGGCAATGCTGTTCCAGGAATCGGCTTCGATCATCGCCAAGCCGGCCGGATTCATTTTGGCCAAGCGGCCGTCACGAGCCACGACTTTGATGCATTCGGGTGTGGCCGCGAACACCGCTGCAACTATATCGCCGGTGTCGAACTCTGCGGCTTTGGCACGCAGTTTTTCTTTCGTATTCAGCACCGCTACGGCCTCATGTAGCCTTTCGGCATTCTGCAGTCTCGCGAGGGTAGCACCCTGCCAGAAGCGGGGAAGTAGGACGAATCCGACAAAGCTGTACTTTGCAGCTTATTATGTGAGAAGAGGAGTCCTGCACGGTGGGCGCACAGGTCTCCGTTTCCGATTAGATAAGCGGCGGATCCATATCCCTGGCGGCGTGGCGATGTTGCGCCACCGCCGCCATAAAGGCCTTTGCTTTTGGCCTTCCGTCCTGGGTCGCCGCGAGGAGAATTCCTGGGTCCTTGTTTCCCGATGCAAGCGTGGTCGAAATCCCCGCCTTGGTCAGAAGGGTAGATGAGGCGCCGAGAGCGAGAATGGTCTTGCCATGACGGTACTGATCTTTCAGGAATTCCAACGTATGCCCGTCTTTTGATAATTGTTCGATAGCTTTGCCGCCATCCGGCAGGACGACCGCATCAAACAATACCGCGGGGGAATTCTCGAGCGTGGCATCAACTGCGAATGTCTTGCCTTCCGCACTCGTTACGGTACCAAGGCGGGTGCCGAGGAGAACTGGAACGGCGCCGGCAGAGCTTAACGCCTGAATGAGTGCGGACAGCGACGCTCCGTGCATGCCCGGTGCGACCAGCATGGCAATCTTGCGCGTGGCTATCCCGCCATTACCGGGCAGCGCCGTGAGCGACAGCGCCCTCGATAATTTGATCTCGGGCGGGGGGACGACTTTGATGGCTCTGGGCATGGCTTGCGGCAGGTCCATGCCTAAGCCCTGGGCGACGGCTTTTGCCAGCGCCTCCGAGACATTCCTCAGCGAGGAGACCATGCGCGTGCGGATGGCATGTACAGTGACCTTGCTTAACTCGAAGCGAAAGCCTGCGATGATGTGTGCCTGCTCTTGAGGTGTCTGGCTGTCGAAAAACAGCTGCGCCTGATTGTAGTGCTCGGCAAACTTCTCAGCCTTACCGCGCACTTTATCGACCGGCGAATTGGCCGGTTCGACACTTTTCGCAAGCGACATGAACCCCGCCGCGCCGGCTTGAAATGGACATCCTCCGCCCAGTGAATTGGGCTCGTAGGCCACGCGCCCGCGGGCAATGGCTTGGCGATGAATCCCATCGCGCTGGTTGTTGTGGACGGCAACCAGAGGGGCGTTGATGGGGATCTCGTGAAAGTTGGCACCGCCTAACCTTGTGATCTGCGTGTCGACATAGGAGTGAATGCGCCCGTGCAGCAGCGGGTCATTGCTAAAATCGATCCCGGGAATGATGTGTGCCGTGCAAAACGCCACCTGCTCGGTCTCGGCAAAGAAATTATCGGGATTTCGATTTAGGACCATCCTGCCAACCGGGATCACCGGAACCAGCTCCTCGGGAATGAGCTTGGTGGCGTCCAGCACATCGAAGCTGAAGGCGTTCGCTTGTTTCTCCGTGAAAGTCTGCAATCCCAGTTCCCACTCTGGATAAATTCCGGACTCAATGGCGTCCCATAAATCGCGGCGGTGAAAATCAGCATCCGTGCCCGCTATCTTCACTGCCTCGTCCCAAACCAGGGAATGCGTGCCGAGCAGCGGCTTCCAATGAAATTTACAAAACACCGAATCGCCGATCTCGTTGATCAAACGAAACGTGTGCACGCCAAAGCCTTGCATCATCCGCAAAGAACGCGGGATGGCGCGATCCGACATCGCCCACAACAGCATGTGAGTGGATTCGGGCATCAGGGACACGAAATCCCAAAACGTGTCGTGCGCGGACGCTGCTTGTGGAATGCCATTGTGAGGCTCGGGTTTCACGGCATGAATCAGATCCGGGAATTTCATGGCGTCTTGGATGAAGAATACGGGCATGTTATTGCCGACCAAGTCCCAATTGCCCTGGTCGGTATAGAATTTAACGGCAAAGCCGCGGACATCGCGCGCCGTGTCCGCCGAGCCGCGCTCTCCGGCGACTGTAGAGAAGCGCACAAAGACCGGAGTGATCTTGCCTGCCTTGGCGAATGGCGCAGCCTTGGTTAGCTTCGGAATGGGCTTGTGGGCTTCGAAATAGCCATGCGCGCCTGAACCGCGAGCATGAACGATGCGTTCCGGAATGCGTTCGTGATCGAAATGCGTGATCTTTTCGCGAAGCACAAAATCTTCAAGCAGCGTGGCGCCGCGCAGCCCCGCTTTGAGGGAATTCTGATTGTCGGAGATCGACACGCCTTGATTGGTGGTCAGTACCTGGCCCTCATCGTTGACTCGCTGTGCACTCAGCGCGCCATCGGGTGCAGTGGGGCGCACGGCCGGCGCGCCTGTTTTCGCAGATTCCTGCTTTTCACTCAAGGTGCCCGCACCGGTTGAGCGGGAAGGCATTTTGCTGGTGGTGCCGGGCCGCGGGTTTACTGCATTCTTAAGGCCGTACTCTCCCGCTTTCGTCGCATTGAATGGCCTGCCGGCGGCGAGGTTCTGTTGCTCGGCAGTGTGCTTACTTGCCTCGGCTATTTTCCGAGAGGTGCGCTTGTTCATTTCGTTCCTTTAAAGTCAATCACGAAGCTAGAGACGTTTGCCGCAGCGGGTCCTGGGCAACAGAATTAATCACGAATCAATATGGCTATATGTAGGAGAAGGCGCGCCAAAAAAGCAGGCGTGGGCATGCCGTTGGTAGGAATCACCCTACGGCGATTCGTCGGATGCGACGATGGCGTCGTCGACGCGTACGCCCCATCGTGTCAAATCTCACGGCCGCTGCTATTGCCGCGAAAGAGTCCTGGCACAAGGGGAGACGTTGGTGGCAAATCATGGGTTGACACGACAGCGGGACTTGCGCGATGGACGACCGGTCTGGACGGGTTCTCCGGTGCCCAAGATTGTGGCATCCTCGCTGCGCCGCTCGACCCGGGCCGACGTAGTCATAGTGGGAGCCGGAATCAGCGGCGCCATTCTCGCGCAATCGTTGACCGAGGCAGGTTTACGACCGTTGATCGTTGAACGACGCCGCGCGGCGTTGTTGGGTTCGACGGCGGCGAGTACCGCACTCTTACAGTTCGAATTGGATACGCCGCTCACCCAATTGAGCCAGGAAATCGGGCCGAAAGCGGCCGGTCAGGTCTGGATCGCTTCGCGCGATGCCGTCAATGAACTTCGGACTCGCTCGCAGCGGCTGAAGATCGACGCCGAAATCGCAACCCGTCCCTCCTTGTACTTGGCGGGTAATGTGCTCGATGCACGTGGCCTGAGAAAAGAGGTTCGGGCACGGCAAAAGCTGGGGCTTGCGAGCGAATACCTCGATCGACGCGCTCTACGACACCATTTCGGAATAGAACGTGAGGCGGCGCTTCTGAATCACGGCAATGCGGAGGCGAATCCGGTTCAATTGGCTGCCGGTTATCTGCGGCTGGCATTGAGGGCGGGCGCGCGGTTGCGCGCGCCGCACGAGATCGTCGACTTACATTGCGGCCGCCGGGGTGTCGAACTGATGACCGCGGACGGTATCGAGATACAGGCGAAACATGTCGTGCTGTGTACCGACTATGAACTCGCCAAAATCGTGCCGCCGAGCGGGAATCGGTTGATCTCTACCTGGGCGATTGCAACTCGTCCACAGCCGCCGGCGATCTGGCCGCAGCGTGCGCTGATATGGGAGGCGTCAGATCCATACCTCTATCTGCGCTCGACTGCCGATGGCCGCGTCATTTGCGGCGGCGAGGATGCGGATTTTTCGGATTCAACCAAGCGCGACGCTCTGATGGGGATAAAGGCGCGGCGCATTGCGGCTCGCCTAAGCCGATTGATGCCCGCGGTGGATGCACGCCCCGACTATGCATGGACAGGTACATTGGGGCGAACGGCAGGGGCATGCCCAGCATCGGTAGAATTCCAGGCCATCCCAATTGCTATGCCGTGATGGGCTATGGGGGGAACGGAATCACGTTCTCCATGCTGGCAAGCCGTTTGATTACGGCGGCCATATTGAAGCGCGACCGGCCTGAAGCACCCCTATTTGGATTTCGATAACGTTGATGCGGTGCCGGCGAAGAATGCGGCTAGTCAGCCGCCGCAGTAATCGAGCCACCGGCGGCGGGCCGGCGCACCAGGAAGCACAGCGGGATCAGCGCCACGCACAGCCATGCCGAGAGATAAAATATATCGAGCGAGGACAGCAGATAGCTTTGAACGACCATGGCTTGAGTCATGGCGCCGGCGGCGGATTGATCGCTTAGCCCAAGCTGATGCAATTGCCCCAGCGACTGTTGATAGGAGGGGGCGTAAATGCTGATGCCTTCCGCTAGCCGCGACTGATGCAGAGTTTCGCGGCGGTCCCAAAAGGTGGTGGTGAGCGAGGTGGCGAAGCTGCCCGCGGTGATGCGCAGGAAATTCGACAGGCCGGAGGCCGCGGGCACTTTGTGCGCGGGCAGGCGATCGAAGGTCACGGACAACAGGGAGATGAAGAACAGGCCCATGGCGAAGCCCTGCACCAGTTGCGGGACCATGAACACCAAGAAAGTGGAATCCGCCGTGAAATGGGCGCGCATGAAATAGGAGGTCGCGTATAGGGCGAAGGAACTGGCCGCGAGCCAGCGCGGATCATAGCGGCGCATCAAACGCCCCATCATGATGGCGGTAAGCACCGCGGTCACGCCGCTGGGCGCCGACACCAGGCCTGCCCAGGTGGCGGTGTATCCCAAGAAGCTTTGCAGCCACAGCGGCATCAGCACCACATTGCCGAAGAACACGGCGTAGCCCAAGCAGAGGGCTATCGTGCCGAGCGTAAAGCTACGCGACTTGAACAAGCTCAGGTCGACGATGGGATGTTTGTCAGTGAGTTCCCAGATCAGCCAGGCGGCGAAGGCGATGACGGTGACCGCGGCTAGAGCCACGATCACCGGCGAATTGAACCAGTCGAGATCCTTGCCCTTGTCGAACAGGATCTGCAGCGCGCCCACCCAGACGAACAGCAGCATCAGCCCCACCCGGTCGATGGGCAGTTTGCGTGTCGGCGTCTCCTGCGACTTTAAGTTTTTCCAACATATCCACACGCAGAAAAGGCCCACCGGAACATTGATGAGGAAGATCCATGGCCAAATGTAGTTGTCCGAGATGTAGCCGCCGAGCAGCGGACCTGCGATAGGCGCGGTCAGCGTGGTAATGGACCAGATGGAAAGCGCGGTGTTGCGTTTGTTCGGTCCGAATACGTTGATTAGGAGTGCCTGGCTGCCGGGGATCATGGGGCCGGAGACCGCCCCCTGCAGCACTCGGAACATGATCAAGGAGGGGAGACTCCAGGCGAGGCCGCATAGCAGTGAAGCGATGGTGAACAGTGCCACCGAGATGACAAAGGTGCGCACTACGCCAAAGCGCTGCATGAGCCAGCCGGTGAGCGGCACCGACACGCCGTTCGCGACCGCGAACGATGTAATGACCCATGTCCCTTGATTGGCGCTGACACCGAGATTGCCGGCAATGGTGGGAATCGAGACATTGGCAATCGAGGTATCGAGCACCTGCATGAAGGTGCCCAATGCCAGCGCCAGCGCGGTCAGTGCTTTGGCGCTGCCGGCGAGTGTGGGCGCCGGTGTGCCGATGGCGGGATTGGCACTCACCGCAGATTACTTGCCCTGGGCCAATACCGCCGCCGAGCCGCCGCGCGATTTGCGGCTGAGCTTGGCAGGTTCGTGAGCCTTGGGTCCGCCATTCTCGGCAATGATGGCGGCGATGCGTTCGGTCACCGCCGGGTTATCGCCGGCACTGGCCTGCGTGGGCAGCGGCACATTGCGCACCGCGGTGGACATCAGGGGGCCGGAGTCATCATGCAAATCCACGCGCACCGTGGCCGACAGCCCGACACGCAGCGGATTCGCTGTCAGTTCCTTTGCATCCAATAGAATGCGGACCGGCACGCGTTGCACGATCTTGATCCAATTTCCCGAGGCGTTTTGCGAAGGCAGCAGCGCAAAGGCATTGCCGCTGCCGGCGGCGATGCCGACGAGATGACCGTGATAAGTTATCTGGCGGCCATACAGATCGGTGCGCACGGTGACGGGCTGACCGGCACGCATGCGCGCCAGCTGCCCCTCCTTGAAGTTGCCATCCACCCACACATTGTCGAGCGGCACCACGGCCAGCAGCGGCATTCCCGCAGCAACGCGCTGCCCCACTTGAACGGAGCGCTTAGCGATCACCCCGCTGACCGGCGAGACCAACTCGGTGCGATGCAGGGCCAAGGCTGCATTGCGTACGGCCGCGGCCGCAGCCAGCACCTGGGGGTGATCCGCGATGGTGGTGCCGTCGATCTGCGCCACGGTCTGACTCAATTGCTGACGCGCGGCGGAGACATTGGCGCGGGTGGTGGTGACGGCGTCACGCGCATGCGACAGCTCTTCCGCCGAAATGGCGCCGTCGGCAATCAGGCCGCCGCGGCGCGTCAGATCCTCATCGGCGGTGCGTGCCGCCTGTTCGCGCTGTTCGATTTGAGCGCGCAGTTCCTGGCCTTGAGCAAACAGGCCGCGCACTTGGCGCACGGCGCGCGCCAGATCCGCTTCGGCATTTGCCTCGGCGATTTCGGCGTCCGCCGGATCGAGGGTCAGCAGAGTCTGGCCGGCGTTGACCAGCTGCGTGTCATCGGCGCTCAGCGACACCACCGTGCCCGCTACTTCGCTGGTTACCTGCACCACGTCGCCGTTGACGTAGGCGTCGTCGGTACTCTCGAAATAGCGGCCCTGAAGGAACCAATGCGCGGTATAGGCGAGGCCGCTCAACAAGACCGCGGCGCCCAAGCTGACCAACCCGAGGCGGCGAGTACGGCCGGCGGGAGCGGGAGCGGATGCGGGACCGGAAGCGGGACCGGGAGCGGGTGTGTCTTTGGAGTCTTGCGTGTTCATGGCGTTACCTGCGTCAATATTCGGTCGGAAGTATTTACCCGGCCGGCGTCGGCGACACTACTGGGAGCGAGCGGGTCGAAGCTGCCGCCCACCGCCAGCAGCAAGGTCACCCGAGCGACGGCTTGATTCGCGAAGATGTCGACCATGGCCTGTCGGGCGATGAGTACTTGAGTCTCGGCGTTGAGCACCGACAGATAACTGGCGAGGCCGGCGCGGTAGCGCTCCTCGGCTAGTTTGTAGGCGGCTTCGTTGGCCTCCACCGTCAGTTGTTGGTCGACGCGCTCGCGCGCCAGGGCGTCGATGCGGGTGAGTTGATCTGCGGTCTGCTGCACGGCGCGCAGCACCGTATCGTTGTAGCCCGCGACCGCCGCATCGAGCTGCGCCTCGCCCACTTTGTATTGCGCACGCAGCAGGCCTGCATCGAACAGAGGCAGCGAGATCAGCGGACCGGCACCGTAACCCCGCGCGCCCCACTGCACTAGATTGTTCAGGCCAAAGGCACCGATGCCGGCCAGCGCTTGCAAATTCACATTGGGGTAGAACGCGGCCTTGTCGGCGCGGCGCTGCGCGTCGGCAGCTTGGATGGTCAAGCGCGCGGCGAGTACGTCGGGTCGGCGTGCCAGCAAGTTGATGGGCAGAGTGGTCGGCACCGGCAGTGCCGCGTCGACGCGCAAGATTGGCCGTTGAATCGATGCGTAGGAATCGGCGCCCTGTCCGGTGAGAGCGGCGAGCTGGTGGACGGCGAGAGCGGCGGCGGCGTTGGCTTGATCGCGCGCCACGCGGGCCTGCGGCAGCTGGCCCTCGGCTTGGCGTAATTCGAGTTGAGTATCGAGGCCGGCGGCAACGCGGCGACGGGTGATGTCGACGATGTTTTGACGCTGCGCGGCCGAGCGTGCGGCGATGTCGGCGAATGCGTATTCACGATACAGCTCGACATAGGCTTGGGTGATGGCGCCGGCGAGCATCAGCCGCGCATTGTCCACATCGAGGTCGGCTGCGCGAGTGAGTGCCTGTGCGCGATGCACGGCATCGGCCTGGCGTCCCCAGAAATCGAGATCCCAGCTCAAGGATGCGCCGGCCTGACCCATCCAAAAGCTGTGCCCGGCGAGCGGCGGCGGAATGAGGTAGTTGTCGGGCGCGCGCTGATACTGCGCGCTGGCATCGAGGTTGGCACTCGGCAGCAATTTCGAGTGCGCCGATTGCGTTCGTGCCAGCGCTTCGGCCACGCGTGCGTGCGCCTGCGCCAATGTTGGGCTGTCCTCGAGTCCTGCGCGAATCAGGCGGTCGAGCTGTGGGTCTTGGAAGGAATCCCACCAGCCGTCAGCCACCGGCGCGACGGCGCTGCCGGTGAGACCGACCTGAGCGTTTACTAATGTCTTGGGGCGCGCCGCTTGGTGCGGCGGCAGTACGCATCCGGCAAGCAGGGCGGTGATCGCCAATACCCCTGTTTGGAGGCGCATATCAACCTACCGATTCCAGGGCCGCGGCCGCTGGCTCGACGCCTGCTTGCAGCGACGTATTGAGCTTGATCAGCAGGCGCAGCAGCTCTTGAACTTCGGTCTCGGAAAAATCGGTCAGCGCCAAATTCAGCTTGTCCACCACCAGCGGAATGAGACTCTCGATGGCGTCGCGTCCGGCAGGGGTGAGCTGCAGTTCTACTTTGCGGCGGTCGCGATCGCGACGCACCCGCTCCAGCAGTCCGCGCTCGGCCAAGTTGTCGATGACGCGGGTGAGCGCGCCGCTGTCGTGACGATACTGAGCGCAGATGTCTTTCGGGTTGACGGCGATGCCGTCGCGCAGCCAGGAGAGGATGACGTACTGCACGAAGCTAAAGCCATGCTCCGCGAACAGCGGTTCCATCGTATCCATCATTAGCGAGTGCGCGCGCTTCATGAGATAGCCCACGCTGGACTGCGCGTGGTATGTCGATACGTGATAATGCTGCTTGGACATTTAATGCCTCGGCATTTACTGCTTAGGCAGTTATCGTTGGGATTGTGCGGCGGATGTCAATAGCTCGTTAGAAATTCCAGCAATATTAGTTAGTTACAGAGTCACGGGTGCTGCCTCTTGAGATCGGGAAGATGCGGTGTGCGCCGGGATTGAAGCAGCGGGATGCGGCTATAGTGCGTTATTCGGCCAGATGGCCGTGCGCCACATGTGCGCAACGCTCGAGCCGTCGAACCCCAAGCCTTCCTTGGGTTCACGGAAGTGACGGCCGATCATGTCTTGGAATATGTCGGGCTGCACGGCTTCCGCGGTATCGAAGAAATAGATGTCGTACAGGGTGACGAGTCGTGCGCTCATGTACCAACGATGCCGCTGCGCGTTCTCGGCTGCTGCACGAATGTAGTCGGGTGGTACGTAATCTTTGCCGAAGAACTTGACGTAGGACTCGGGGTATCGATAGCCCACGGACTCGTCGGCAAAGTACCGCAACGCTTGATGGTGCTGCACGGCCCAGGCGATCTCTTCGTCCACATAAGGCGCAATCATTTGCGCGCCCCAGTAGCCGTGGTCGGTACGAATCAGGCAGCCGTTGGAAATATCGTGCAGCAGGCAGGCCACCACGATCTTCTCTTCTTGGCCGGCATCCATGGCGCGCTTGGCGCTGGTGAGCAGGTGACGGTAGGTCAGATCCGTGAGGCGGCTCTTGTAGAAATCCAGCAATCGAGGCTTCGGCGGCATGCGTGGCAACGCCGGATTATCGCCCATCATGAACACCGTTCCCGGCTTGAGCTGCGCGAAGAGCTCCGATTCGATATCGGGAGCCGCGGTACCGTTGGTCGCGACAGCCGACGGGAGAACCAGGCGTTGATAGCCGGATTGCGGGAAGTCACCGGTGGGGCGGTGTTGGTCCATGGTCTAGTGTGCCTCCAAATGCCGGGTGCGGGCCAATATGGGTACCGCGGCCTGGAAAATAGGCAGCTCTCCCGATTCGATTGGGCGGCCGGGCGAACAGGATGCTATCCATCGGAACTGCCGGTTCACCGAGAACGAACAAATGACACGCTATTTGATGAAATTACTCCTTGCCCTGACCGCCACTCTATTCGTCGCGCGAACCTTCGCCGCGGATGCGAACGAGGCCGCCATCCGCAAGGCGGCTGCGAATCTTAATAAGCATGGTGTCCCGTTCTCCGACGCGGCGCTTGCGCTTGAAGATCCGCACGCCCTTATCATTACCGATCCTGATGCAATCGACGAATCGAGGTTCATCTGCCTTGGCGCCGATCCCAGCGGACGCATCCTAATCACGGTGTTTGCGCCACGTGGCCGCGCAATACGCATAATGTCTTCGCAAAAGGCCAGCCGTTCTGAGCGCCGTCCATACGAGAAAGTACGATGAGAAAACACTAAGATTTTTCAAAAGCTAAGCGGGGGGCTGTCGTTGCGGTTCCAAAGGGCAAATCCCGCATAACAATCCGTCTCGACGACGCGATCATCGATTGGTTCAAGACGCAGGTTGAGGAAGCAGGTGGTGGCAACTATCAGTCCTTGATAAATGTGGCGTTGCGTGAGCACATCGGGCGCTTGAACAAGCCACTTGAAAAGACTTTACGTCGCGTGCTTCGTGAGGAATTGCGCAAAGCCAGCTAACAATCGGTTGGAGCGGTGGCGGGTCGCGACTTCGGTGAGCCAAGGAGGGGATCGATGATTGGGATAAAGTGCCTTCGCTCGACGCTGGTGAGGCCCCGCGTCGCTCAACCTCATCGTTAGGCGTCATGCCCACCCGTCGCGACTTAGTCAAATACTGGTCATCGCACCAGGATGAGTGCGGCTTGTCTATCGATTGGGCGGAAGCCGAAACGATGTGCTGGCGATGCGCACAAGGGCGCGAACTGCAGTTCTGCCATATTGTTCCGCAGTCCCTGGGTGGCTCAGACGAGCCTCGAAACTTAGTTCTGTTATGTGGCCAATGCCACGGTGAGGCTCCGAATGTTGTAGACCCAGATTTCATGTGGCTATGGTTGCGGGCGCACCCCGCGGATCTGTACGGAAGCTACTGGTATCAACGGGGGTTGCTTGAGTACGAGAGGATCTTCGGAGGAAAGCCATTCTCGAATGTCAAGGATCCGGAGATAGCGCTGCCTACATTTCTCGACGCCGTCGCAACCTACTGCAGGCAGACCAGCACACATTGGGGCCAGGGGCGGCTCAATCCTTCGACGATCGCCTGGCTGCTGCACAAAGGAGAGCAAGCATGAACAGAAGCCTCACCTTCATGGCGCCTAACAAATCGTTGCAGCGATCCGGGGTCGCTGAACCCAGCCGTTAGGCGCCGCCTCAGCCGCGCGCGATGATTGCTGCCAGCTCCCTAGTTGAAGCTCCGAGCGCTAGAATCGATTTGACTAGCAGGTCCAGCGACACCGTGGGGTCGCCCGCTTCCATTTTTGCCACGCGCGATTGGCTCGATCTCATTGTCTTCGCCAGCTTGACCTGCGTAACGCCACGGGCTTGTCGGCGGGCTTTGAGGCCCTCCGCTAGCTTGAGTCGTAACTCGATATACATCTCTTCTTGGCTTGATAGCCCGAGGAGATCCTTGGCATTGCCAAGCTTCCACCCTTTCGATTCGAGTTTCTTCCGCTTACTTTCCTGCATCGTCATACTCCTTAAGGCGTTTCCGGCAAGTATCAATGATGGCTTTAGGTGTCTTACCGGTCTTTTTGGCAAAGACTTCAAGGATCACAATGGCATCGGTGTCGATCCGATATACAACTCGCCATGTGACAGTCGCGTCGTTGATTCGCAGCTCGTGGCATCGGGGCCCAATGCTGGGCATAGGCCGAGACTGCGGCATCGACAGCAAGTCACCGCGCTGCAGTTGCCGCAGCAAAAACCCAGCCTCGAGTCTCGATCTTTTGGACAACGGCGGCGTCTTGATCTC
>JANYIY010000222.1 GCA_025358615.1 Gammaproteobacteria bacterium
AAGTGGCGGGTGCGTTACACCGAGCACGAATTCTGTGTGCTCATCGAAGGCCGCGTGCGGTTGGAATCCGTCACGGGCGAGAAACACGAACTGCGCGCGGGCGACGCCTTCGTGGTGCCCGCCGGCTTTGAAGGAATATGGGAAGTCGTCGAGCCCTGCAAGAAGTGGTACTCGATATTCGAAGCGAAGGGGACTTAACGCTCGCGTAGCGAGCGCGCGGACGGGGCGGCCGCCGCCCCGTTGAACTCGGCGCGCAGCGCCTAACTAAGCCGTTTCGCGAATGACCGCTGCCAGCGTCTCGACGATGCGCTCGATCTGCTTCGATTCGATGATCAGCGGCGGCGACGCGGCGATGGTATCGCCGGTTTGACGTACCATCACACCGCGTTCGAAGCATTTGAGAAACACTTCGAAGGCGCGCGCGCCGGGCTTGCCCGACCGCGGCTCCAGTTCCACTGCGCCGATCAATCCGTAGTTCCGCACATCGAGTACATGCGGCAGGCCGCGCAGCGAGTGCATGGCGTTCTCCCACTCCGGCGCCAGCGTGGCTGCGCGGCTCAAAAGCCCTTCTGTTTCGTAGACATCGAGAGTTGCCAACGCCGCGGCGCAGGACACGGGATGGGCGGAGTAGGTGTAGCCGTGAAACAGCTCAATGGCGTTCTCCGGCCCCTGCATGAATGCGTCATAAATCTTGCGATGTGCGAACACCGCGCCCATGGGGATGGCACCGTTGGTCAGGCCCTTCGCCGTCGTCATGAGGTCCGGAGTTACGTCGAATGCCTGGCTGGCGAACGGCTTACCGACACGGCCGAAGCCGGTGATCACTTCGTCGAATATCAAAAGAATGTCGTGTTTGTCGCAGATTTCGCGCAGGCGTTTCAAGTAGCCGACCGGCGGCAGAATCACGCCCGCCGATCCAGAGATGGGCTCTACGATGACGGCGGCAATGGTCGACGCGTCGTGCAGGGCAACCAAGCGCTCCAGTTCGTTGGCGAGATGCGCGCCCCACTGGGGCAAGCCGCGTGAAAACGAATTGTGTTCGATATCCAAGGTGTGCGCCATATGATCCACACCGGGCAGCATGGAGCCGGCGAAAAATTTGCGGTTGTTTACTATGCCGCCGACCGAGGTGCCGCCGAAACCGACGCCGTGATAGCCCTTCTCGCGGCCGATGAAGCGTATGCGCTGCCCATTGCCGCGGGAGCGGTGATAAGCCACGGCAATTTTCAGCGCCGTATCGACGGACTCCGAGCCCGAGTTGGTGAAGAAAATGCGATCGAGGCCGGGGGGCGCGATCTTGGCCAGCCGGTTGGCCAGCTCGAAGGCGATGGGATGGCCCATCTGAAAGGCCGGCGCGAATTCCATGGTGCCGAGCTGCTTGGCCACGGCTTCGGTGATTTCGCGCCGTCCATGACCCGCGTTTACACACCACAGGCCAGCGACTGCGTCGAGAATTTCGCGGCCGTCGGCCGTCCAGTAGTACATACCCTGGGCCCGCGACAGCAAGCGCGGATTGGCCTTGAATTGGCGATTGGCGGTGAAGGGCATCCAAAATGCGTCGAGATCGCCGTTTGCGGCAGCGGCGGCGGGATCGGGAGTGAGCTGGGCGTTCATGGAAGGGTCCTACAAGGTTGAGGGCACGACTAGGCAGATGATAAGGAAAATCGACACTCAGCTCAATTTTCGCCTCACCTGGGGCTTAACTGTCTATTATAATAGACGCTATGAGTCTGGACGTGGGTACCCATTTGAAGGCCGTACGGCAGATGTACGGCTTGTCGCAGCGTGAATTGGCGAAGCGCGCCGGAGTTACCAACGGCCTGATTTCTCTCATCGAGCAGAACCGAGTGAGCCCTTCGGTGAGTTCCCTGAAGAAGGTGCTGGACGGCATTCCGATGGCGCTTGCCGATTTCTTCACGCTGGATTTGGGCGGTCAGCCCCCGGTTTTCTTTGCGCGCCAGGATTTGAGCGACATAGGCACGGGCAGTGTCGAACTGCGCCTCGTCGGCAGCCGACTGGCCAAGCGCAGCATGACCATCCTGCATGAGCGCTACGCTCCCGGCGCCGATACGGGCGAGGAGATGCTGACACATCCGGGTGAGGAGGGCGGGGTGATAGTCAAAGGGAAACTCGAGGTCACCGTCGGTGGCGAGTCACGCACCTTGGGTCCTGGCGACGCCTATTATTTCAAGAGCTCCCTGCCACACCGATTTCGCAACGTCGGGCGCGAAGAATGCGAAATCGTCAGCGCGAGCTCGCCGCCGAGTTTCTAGGGGCTACGCCTCGGATTCGACGGGGTCGCGCTAAGCGCCGCGACCCCGTCCGATAGGGTAAAAAAATAAGAGACCAAGATCGCGCGTGGGTGCCAGGCCTATCGATAGTAGAATATCAGTATGAGCAAAGTAACCGTGGCGGCCACTCAGATGGCCTGCAGCTGGGACCGTGACGCCAATATCGCGCGCGCCGAGAAATTGATCCGCGAGGCGGCGAGCCGCGGTGCACAGGTGATCCTCATCCAGGAATTGTTCGAGACGCCGTATTTCTGCAAGGATCACTCCACGCAGCACTTGGAGCTCGCCAAACCGCTGGAGGCGCATCCCGCCGTGGAGCATTTCCGCGCCGTGGCACGCGAGCTTGCGGTCGTGCTGCCGATCAGCGTCTTCGAACGCGCCAACAATGCCTTTTTCAATTCCGTGGTCATCGTCGATGCCGATGGCGCGGTGCTCGGTAGTTATCGCAAATCGCATATCCCCGAGGGACATGGTTATCACGAGAAGTTCTATTTCTCACCGGGGGATACCGGATTCAAGGTGTTCGAGACTCGCTATGCAAAGCTCGGCGTCGCCATCTGCTGGGATCAGTGGTTTCCGGAAGCGGCGCGATCCATGGCGTTGCTGGGCGCGGACATGCTGCTATACCCGACCGCCATCGGCTCCGAACCGCAAGACCCCAGCATCGATTCCAGCGGCCATTGGCAGCGCACCATGCAGGGTCATGCCGCAGCCAACATCATGCCGGTGGTGGCTTCCAATCGAATCGGCACTGAGAAGGGTGAGAAGTACACCATGACGTTTTACGGGTCATCGTTCATCGCTTCGCATACCGGTGAGAAAGTGGCCGAAGCGGACCGCAGCAGTGAATCAGTGTTGACCGCCGCCTTCGATTTGGACGAGGTGCGCCGCTATCGTCAGTCCTGGGGTGTGTTCCGCGATCGGCGGCCCGATCTGTACTACCCCATGCTGTCGCTCGATGGCCGCGGCTGAGGACCTGCCGCAGGACCTGGTATTCGTCGACTTGGAGACGACGGGCGGAAACTCGGCCTACGACAGGATTACCGAGGTGGGTCTGATTCGGGTCAGCAACGGCGAACTCGTGGAGGAGTGGAGTTCGCTGGTGAACCCGGAGCGGCCGATTCCCCCTTACATTGAGGCCTTCACCGGCATCAGCGACGCCATGGTGGCCGGCGCGCCGCGCTTCGCCGAGATCGCCGCAAGCGTACGCGAGAAGCTCACGGGGGCGGTGTTCGTTGCGCATAACGCGCGCTTCGACTACTCGTTTCTGCGTAGCGAATTTCTCAAGGCGGACCTGACGTTCTCGGCGCAGGTGCTGTGCACCGTCAAGTTATCGCGCCGCCTGTTTCCCGAATTCGT
>JANYIY010000268.1 GCA_025358615.1 Gammaproteobacteria bacterium
ATTTTATGACCAGCGTGTCTATGCGACAGATGCTGGAAGCGGGCGTCCATTTTGGACATCAAACCCGCTTCTGGAACCCCAAGATGGCTCCGTACATCTTTGGTGAACGTAACAAAATCCACATCATCAATCTGGAAAAGACCCAGCCCCTGTATGCGCAGGCGGCGGCATTCATCAAGAGTGTGGCTGCGGACGGCGGCAAGGTGCTGTTTGTCGGCACCAAACGCTCGGCTCGCGACGCCGTACAAAAGGAAGCCGCCCGCTGCAGCATGCCCTATGTGAATCAGCGCTGGCTCGGCGGCATGTTGACCAATTTCAAGACGATTCGGCAGTCCATCAAGCGGCTCAACGAATTGGATGAGATGGCGCAAAGCGGCGCCCTGGATCGACGCGGCAAGAAGGAAGCGCAGATGCTGCGCCGTGAAATGGACAAGCTGCTGCGCAGCTTGGGCGGTATCCGCCACATGACGGCGTTGCCCGATGCGCTGTTCGTCATTGACGTGGGCCATGAGCAAATCGCGATTCACGAAGCGCGCAAACTCGGAATTCCGGTGGTGGCGGTGGTCGACACCAATTGCTCGCCCGACGGCATCGACTATGTGATTCCGGGCAACGACGACGCGATGCGCGCCATTCTGCTGTACGCCAGCGGCGTGGCCGACTCGGTGCTGGACGGCAAGGCTTCACTGCCGGAAATGCCGGTGGGCGAGGACGAATTCGTAGAACTGGACGAGGAAGGTAATCCGAAGAAGCGTGCGGCCGGCGCTCGTCGCCCGCCCGCCCCGGCGCGCGGCGGTCAAAAGAAGCCTCCGCCGCGGCGCAAGGTGCCGGTCACCGTAGTGCCGAGCGTGGGCGCCGTTGCGGCCACGCTCGAGGAGGTCGAAGTCGACGACGTCGATGCGCCGGACACACCGCCTGCGGAGACGCGTCCAGCCAGCGCCCCACGGCGGCGTCCGGTCGGCCGTGCTGCGCCGAGGCGCGGGGCATAAAGAGGCGGCACCGCGGCCGGCCTGCCGGCTGCGGCGCCCTCGTTAGGGGTCTATTTTTGAGGAAGACCGCCATCCGCGGCGGTTCATAAACCATGAATATTACGGCAGATTCAGTCAAGCAACTCCGCGAGCGCACCGGCGCGGGGATGATGGAGTGCAAGAAGGCTCTGGTCGAGACGCAAGGCGATTTGGATGCGGCTGTGGAGCTCATGCGCAAGAGCGGGCTCGCCAAGGCCGACAAGAAGGCGGCGCGCGTTGCGGCCGAAGGCACCGTGGTGACGGAGCGTGCCGGCAACAGCGCCGTGCTCGTGGAAGTGAATTGCGAGACCGACTTCGTGGCTCGCAGCGACGAATTCTTGAGCTTTGCGCGCGATGTCGCGCGCAAAGCGCTCGTGACGGCGTCTACCGATGTGGCCGCATTGCTCGGGGCCGCCGAGGGCGCGGTCAGCGGCGGCGTCGCCACCCTGGAGGATCAACGCCGCGCCTTGATCGCGAAGATCGGCGAAAATATCTCGGTGCGACGCTTCGTGCGCGTCGACTCCCCGGGCCCGCTCGGCGCCTACGTGCATGGCGGCCGCATCGCCAGCCTGGTGGCGCTCAAAGGCGGGGATGAAGCGTTGGCGAAGGACCTGGCCATGCATGTGGCGGCAGCCAACCCGGCCTACATCGATGTGCACGGGGTGCCGGCCGCGGTGCTCGACAAGGAACGCGAGATTCTCGCCGAACAGACCAAGGGCGAGAAAAAGCCCCCGGAGATCATTGCCAAGATGGTGGAAGGGCGGCTGCGCAAGTATCTGGCCGAAATTACCCTGGTGGGACAGGCCTTCGTCAAGGACGAGGACACCACCGTCGAGAAGCTGCTGAAGCAGGCGAACGCCACGGTCGTGCAATTCGTACGCTATGCCGTGGGCGATGGAATCGAGAAGAAACAGGACGATTTCGTCGGCGAGGTGATGGCGCAAGTCAAAGCGCAGGAGAAGGCCAAGGGAGACGACGGTCCCAGTAAGCACTAGCTCTTAACTGCTTGTAATCAAAGACCCCGCGCCGGCGGGGTCTTTTATAGTAGGGTACGGATCCAAGATCATGATCAACACAAATCCCACGGCGCGCTATCGCAGAATCTTGGTCAAATTGTCCGGCGAAGCACTGCTCGGCGACGAGGATTACGGTATCGATCCGCTCATCCTCAAGCGCATCGCCGGCGAGATCCGCGACCTGACTCAAATGGGGGTTCAGGTGGCCGTGGTCTTAGGGGGCGGCAACATCTTTCGCGGCGCCGGCCTGGCGCGCGCCGGCATGGATCGGGTCACCGCCGATCATATGGGCATGCTCGCGACCGTGATCAATGCGCTGGCAATGCAGGATGCTTTGGAGAGCCTCGGCACGTACGCGCGGGTTATGTCGGCGCTGCGCATCAACGAAGTGTGCGAGGATTACATCAGGCGGCGCGCGGTGCGCCATCTCGAGAAGGGCCGTGTGGTGATCTTCGGCGCCGGCACCGGCAATCCGTTCTTCACCACCGATACCGCGGCAAGTCTGCGTGCCATCGAAATCAATGCCGAGATCCTGCTGAAGGCGACCAAGGTCAACGGCATTTATGACTCCGATCCCGTCAAGAATCCGGACGCAAAGCGCTATACCCACCTGACCTTCGACAAGGTGCTGAACGACCGGCTCAATGTGATGGATGCCACGGCCATCGTCATGTGCAGGGAGAACAATTTACCGCTGCAGGTTTTCAACCTGTTCAACGCCGGCGACTTGATGCGTATCGTACTGGGCGAGGATGTCGGCACCGTCGTCACCGCTTGAGGCCAATAGGGGGAGCCATGCTCGATGACTTGAAGAAGGACGGGGCGGTGCGCATGCAGAAATGCGTGTCGGCATTCAGAGATCAGCTCAAGAAGTTGCGGACCGGACGCGCCCACACCAGCTTGATCGAGCACATCAAAGTCGACTACTACGGTACGGAAATGCCGTTGAACCAAGTGGCCAACATTGCCACCGAGGATGCACGCACCTTGACGGTGAGTCCCTGGGAGAAGGCCATGGTCCCCATCATCGAAAAGGCCATATACAAATCGGATTTGGGATTGACGCCCAACAGCGCCGGACAACTCATCCGCATCAACATGCCGGCGCTGACCGAAGAGCGGCGCCGCGACATCATCAAGGTCGTGAAGTCCGAAGCGGAAAATGCACGCGTGGCCGTGCGCGGCGTACGCCGCGAAGTCATGACCGAATTGAAGGAAATGCTCAAGGAGAAACTCATTGCGCAAGACGATGACCGGCGTGCACAGGACGACGTGCAGAAGCTGACCGACAAACACGTCGCGGAGATCGATCACGCCATGGCGGAGAAGGAAAAGGAGCTGATGCAGGTCTGATCCGGCAAGACCCGCACGCTTTCATAATCAATGGCTGACTCGCCGCAGCATGTCGCGATCATCATGGACGGCAACGGCCGCTGGGCCCGCTCGCGCGGCCTGCCGCGCCCTGCCGGACATCGCGCCAGCATCAAAGTGGTGCGCAGAGTGGTGGAAGAGTGCGCCCAGCGCAAAGTGCGCTATCTGACCCTGTTCGCCTTCAGCAGCGAGAATTGGCGCCGGCCTCCCGATGAAGTCGGCATGCTCATGAAGTTATTTCTCGACGCGCTAGAGCGGGAAGTTGCGGACTTGCATCGTAATCAGGTGCGCTTGAGCTTCATCGGCGATCGCGGTCTGCTGGGCACGGAACTCGCCCAGCGCATGCAGAACGCCGAAAAGCTGACCGAGGGTAACCTCGGGCTGCGACTGATCGTGGCCATGGCCTATGGCGGCCGCTGGGACATTGCGCAGGCCTGCCGCTCGCTCGCCGCCGACGCGGCCGCCGGCATGCTGGCCGCGGACGACATCGACGAGGCGCTGGTCGCCGAGCGCTTGGGATTGGCGCAGATTCCGGATCCCGATCTATTGATCCGAACCGGCGGCGAGCGACGCATCAGCAATTTCCTGCTGTGGAATCTTGCGTATACCGAGCTGTATTTTTGCGACGAGCTCTGGCCGGAGTTCGGGTCGGCGCATCTGGACGCCGCCTTCGAATTCTTTGCTCAGCGCGAACGCCGCTTCGGCAAGACTTCGGGGCAAATCGCGGCGCAAGCCGATGCTTGAGCGAGCGGATGCTTAGGACAAGAATTCTCACCGCAGTCGTGCTGGCGTGCATCCTGCTTGCGGGTCTATTCCTTTTGCCTGCACCCTGGGCCGTGCTCGGCTTCGGCGCGGTATTCACCATCGGCGCCTGGGAGTGGGGTGGCTTTGGCGCGCTGCGCGGAGCCAATTCCCGAGGCGTCTACGCTGCAGTTGTGGCCCTGCTGCTGCTGCTTACGTGGCGCTGGACGGCCGACCGGGAACATTTGTTGCTCGTGCTGTACGCGGCCTGCATTTGGTGGGTGATCGCGCTGCTGTGGCTGTCATTGGCCCCCACCCGACATCACCCTGCTGTCGCACTGGTTTGCGGGTTGCCGGTGTTGGTGCCCGCATTCGTGAGTCTTGCGAGGCTTGACGTCGGCAGCGAGGGCTTGGTGCGCGGCCCGCAGCTGGTGCTGTGGCTGGTGCTGCTGGTGATTGCCGCCGACATCGGTGCGTATTTTGCCGGACGCAAGTGGGGCAGGCGAAAACTGGCACCGCGTGTCAGCCCGGGAAAGACCTGGGAGGGCGCACTGGGCGGTCTCCTGATGGTGCTGCTGGTGGCCTGGCTTGGCGCCGTACATTTTGGGCTGTCGGCCCCATCGACGCTGGCTTTCAGCTTTGTGTTAGGGATTTTTTCCATCGTCGGCGATTTAACCGAGAGCATGTTCAAGCGCGCTGCGGGCTTGAAGGACAGTGGCGCATTGTTGCCGGGACACGGCGGGATCCTGGATCGTATCGACAGCGTGACCGCGGCAGCTCCCCTGTACGCGCTTGGAATATTCGGCTCCGGTGTCATCCGATGAGTACGCGGCGCGGCCTCGCTATCCTGGGTTCCACGGGCAGCATCGGCCGCAGCACTCTGCAAGTCGTTGCCCTGCATCCGGAGCAGTTTCGGGTCGCGGTGCTGGGCGCGCACAGCGGCTGGCAAGCCATCGTCGAGCAGGCGAAGCAATTCAGCGCCGAGACCGTAGTTCTGATGGATCCCGAAGCTGCGGTACAGGCCCGGGCGGCGCTGCGCGATTGTGGCTCCGCCACCCGCGTGGAGTGCGGCGCCGAAGCGATGGCAGCGTCGGTCGCGGCCGCCAATGTGGACGTCGTGATGGCGGCCATCGTGGGAGCGGCCGGCTTGTCGACGACCCTTGCGGCCGTGCGTGCCTCGAAGCGTGTGCTGCTCGCCAACAAGGAAGCGTTGGTCATGTCCGGCGCGCTGCTCATGGAAGAAGTACGCCGTGCACGCACCGAGATCATTCCGATCGACAGCGAGCACAATGCGATCTTTCAATGCATGCCGGCCGCGTATCTTCCCGGAGAGGTCGCGCGCGGGGTGGTTCGCGTGATTCTGACCGCCTCCGGCGGACCGTTTCGCTGCACGGAAATCGACAGATTGCACTCGGTCACGCCTGACGAAGCCTGCGCTCATCCGAAGTGGAAGATGGGGCGCAAGATTTCGGTGGATTCGGCCACCCTCATGAATAAGGGGCTGGAAGTCATCGAGGCCACCTTGCTGTTCGGCCTGCCTGAATCGCAAGTCGACGTCATCGTGCATCCGCAGAGCGTGGTGCATTCGCTGGTGGAATATGCCGACGGCTCAATGCTGGCGCAGCTCGGCGCTCCCGATATGCGCACGCCCATCGCCCAGGCGCTGGCGTGGCCGGAGCGGTTTGCTTCCGGTGTACAATCGCTCGACTTGGCCGCCATCGGGCAGCTCGGATTCGAGCCGCCGGATCACGAGCGATTTCCCAGCCTGGGGCTGGCGCGGGCTGCGGCGCGGGCGGGAGGCACGGCGCCGGCGCTGCTAAATGCGGCCAACGAGGTCGCGGTACAGGCGTTTCTTGACGGGCGCTTGAACTTTACGGCAATTGCCGCGGTCATTGACAAGGTGCTGCAGCGCCTCGCTTCGACCCCCGTCAAGGCTCTGGGTGATGTTTTGGATGCCGACGCCGCGGCGCGGCGCCTGGCTACTGCGTTGATCGAGCCTCGCTCTGGAGCCTTTGCATGAAGATGTTGATCATAGTCGCAGCCTTCCTGGTCGCGATCGGGATCTTGGTGGCGGTCCATGAATTCGGCCATTACTGGGTCGCCAAGAAGCTGGGCTTCAAGGTCCTGCGCTTCAGCATCGGCTTCGGCAAGCCGCTGCTCATGCGGGTGGGCAAGGACGCCGACCGCACCGAGTATTGCATCGCCGCCATCCCGTTAGGCGGCTACGTCAAATTGCTGGATGAACGCGAAGGCGAGGTGAGTGCGGCGGAGCTGCACCGCTCCTTTACGCGCCGGCCCGTGCTGCACCGGATCGCGGTATTGCTGGCGGGGCCCGCCATGAACCTGCTGTTCGCGGCGTTGCTGTATGCAATTTTGGCGATGGTCGGAACGGAAGTCGTCAAACCGGTGATCGGACAGGTGCGGCTCGACAGCCCCGCCGCCGCGGCAGGATTGCAACGCGGCGATCAGATAGTGCGCGTCGGCGATCGTGGCGTCGAGGATACCGAGGAGCTGCAGATCGCGCTGATTCGCCAATTTACCGACGATGGCGTGATCCACCTGCGCGTGCGCCGCGACGGCGGCGAGCGCTCGCTGACATTGCGGGTCGATCAGGATCGGCGTGCCATGACCGAGCCGGGCAGGCTGTTACCCGGCCTCGGCTTCGATTTGGCCACATGGACCTCCGACACCTCGATACATGATGTTCCCGCCAACAGCGCAGGTGCGCACGCCGGATTGCACGCGGGAGATCGGATTTTGGCCGTGGACGGGCAGCCCACCGTCAACAGCAGCGAATTCGTCGCCATGGTGAACGGCGCTCCGGGGCGGGACATTTCCATCGAAGTCGAGCGCGCGGGCCAGCGATTGCGTATCGTGGCGCCGGTGCCGAGCGTGGTGGAGCAGGGCAGGACCATCGGCCGGCTGGGCATAGCCCTGCAAGAGGGGCCGCGGGCCTGGCCGCCGGGGCTGGTGGAGACGCATCGCCTGGGTCCGATCGACGCCTGCATCAGCGGTGTGTCGAAGACCTGGGAAATGTCCTTCCTCACGGTGCAGATGCTGTGGCGAATCGTGACCGGTCAAGTGTCCGCCAAGAACATCAGCGGTCCGATCAGCATCGCGGAATTCGCAGGTATCAGCGCCACCTTGGGGCTGGCGGCGTTCATGGCGTTTCTAGCCATCATCAGCGTGAGCTTAGGGGTGCTCAATTTGATGCCGGTACCGCTGTTGGACGGCGGGCAGGTCGTCTATCAATTGGTGGAAGCGGTCAAAGGAACGCCGCTGTCCGAGCGCGCCCAGCTTCTTGGGCAGCAGGTCGGAATCGCGCTGTTGGTCGTGTTGATGAGCATGGCATTTTATAACGATATATCAAGACATTTGAATTAACGGGAAATCATGATCAATCGAATTTGCAATCGGTCGTTGCCGCGTGCGGCTTGATTTGCGTTTGGCATGTCTGGTGGCGCTTGCCATCCAGCCTTTGGGTTCGGCCGTGCACGCGCAGACGGCGACGGAAACGTTCACCGTCGGCGACATTCGTATCGAAGGATTGCAGCGCATTTCCGAAGGCACGGTATTCAATTATCTGCCGGTGAACATCGGCGATCACCTCGACGGCCAGCGCATCGGCGAAGCCATGCGGGCGCTGTACGCGACCGGATTCTTCCGCGATGTGGAACTGCGCCGCGACGGCAATACGCTGCTGGTGGTGGTGGTGGAGCGTCCCTCCATCGCCAAGTTCGAGCTCAAGGGCAACAAGGACATCAAGACCGAGGATTTGCAGAAGAGCTTGCGCAACGTGGGTCTTGCGCAAGGCAAGACTTTCGATCGCTCGGTGCTCGATGAGGTCAAGCAGTATCTCACCGATCAATATTTCAGCCGCGGCAAGTATGCGGTGCGTGTCGATACCAAGATTACGGAGCTGCCGGGCAACAAGGTCGACATCATCGTCGACATCAAGGAAGGCAAGCGCGCCAAGATCGAACAAATTAACCTGGTCGGCAACACCAAGTTCAAGGAAAAGGACGTGCTCGGCACGTTCGAATTGAAAACGCCGAATTGGTTGTCCTGGTACAAGCAGGACGACCGGTATTCGCGCGAGTCACTGCAGGGCGACCTGGAGAAATTGCGCTCCTATTACATGGATCGCGGCTACGCCAATTTCCAGATCGAGTCGACGCAGGTCGCCATCGCTCCCGAAAAAGACGACATGTACATCACCGTGAACGTCAACGAAGGCGATGTGTTCAAGGTGTCGGAGATCAAGCTGGCGGGCACCATGGTCGTGCCCGAGGCGCAGCTGCGAAAACTGCTGCTGATTCAGCCCGGCGACACCTTTTCGCGCAAGGCGGTCACTACTTCGCAGGAACTGATGAGCTATCGCCTCGGCGCCGACGGCTATGCGTTCGCCAAGATCGATCCGGTGCCGACCCCGGACAACGACAAAAAGACCGTCTCGCTGACGTTCTTCATCGAGCCCGGCAATCGCGTCTACGTGCGGCACATCAATTTCATCAACACCACGGCGATCAACGACGAAACGCTGCGCCGCGAGATGCGTCAGCTCGAAGGCGGATGGCTGTCGAATTCGGCGATCGAGCGCTCCAAGGAACGCCTGCAGCGTCTGCCGTACGTCGAAAAGGTGGAGTTCGAGAACAAGCCGGTGCCCGGCAGCGCGGATCTGGTCGACGTCGACTACAACATCAAGGAAGGATTGCCGGGGCAGTTCGGCGGCGGCATCGGCTACTCCGAATCGCAGAAGTTCAGCTTGAATGGCAACTTCGTGCACAGTAATTTCATGGGCACGGGCGATCGCATCGCATTGGAAATCAATGCCGGCAAGTACAGCAAGAGCTATGTGTTCTCGCATACCAATCCGTACACCACCATCGATGGTGTGGCGCGCACCGCCTCGCTCACTTACCGCGATATCACGCAGTTCGTGGCGGCGTCCTCGGCGTTCTCGACCAAGCAGATCACCGGCGCCATGCAGTGGTCCTACCCGATCACCGAGTACCAGTACCTGCAAGCCGGCGTATCCGCCAACAAGAACACGCTGGTCGTCTCGCAAGGGTATAGCGCGCTGCAGGCCGTGGACTGGGTCAAGCAGAACGGCAATACCTTTCAGCGCCAGTTGGCGGACACCAACGGCGACGGAGTGGTCAATTCACTGGATAGTCCGTATACCGTGTACGGCACCGACTTCTACAACTACGAGCTGACGGTCGGCTGGAATTACGACGCGCGCAACCGCGCTTTGTTTGCCGACCGCGGCCTGCACCTGAGCCTTTCGGCCCGTTACGCCATACCGCCGAGCGATGTGCGCTACTACGCGACGAATTTCCAATACCTGCAGTACGTGCCCATCTGGAGAAAGTGGCTGTTGTCGGTCAACTCGCAAGTCGACTTCGCGTCGGCGCTCGGCCGCACCACGGCATTGCCGCCCTACCTCAACTACTTCGCGGGCGGACCGGACAGCGTGCGCGGCTACCGCGAGAGCCGCTTGGGGCCGCGCGACAATATCGGCATCGGCAACCCATACGGCGGCAATCTCCGCATAGTCAACCGGCTGGAGCTGATCTTCCCGGTGCCCGATAAGTGGAAGAGTGCAGCTCGCGTGAGCTGGTTTTACGACCTCGGCAACGTGTTTCAGACCGGCAATAAGGTGCAATTCCTGGGGGTCGATGACATAACGCCGGTCAACTACCACTTCAGTTATGATAATCTGAAGAGATCGACCGGGATCGCGGTGCAGTGGCTTGCACCCTTGGGTCTGTTCCGTTTCTCATACGGCATCCCTTTGAATCCGTATCCCGGCAACACGGTAAGATTCAACGACGAAACGGAACGTTTTCAATTTTCCATCGGTCAGGCGTTTTGACCGTCAACTATTTGAGGTCTTAAAGATCAACATGTCGACTTTCAATCGCAGCATTGCGTTGGTGAGCTTGTGCTTCGGCGCAGCTCTGCTGTCCGGCCAGGCGAGCGCCGAAATCAAGATTGGTGTAGTCAATTTCCAAAAGCTTTTGGAAGACGCGCCGCAGACCAAGACGGCGATGCAAGCGCTCGAGAACGAATTCGCGCCGCGGCGCCGCGAACTGCTGACCATGCAAAATGACTTGAAGGCCCGCGACGAGAAGTTGCAAAAGGAAGGCGCCGTGATGTCCGAATCGGACCGCGCCAAGGCGGAAAAGACCTTGCGCGACCAACAGCGCGAGTTTTCGCGCAAGGCCGGCGAATTCCAGGACGATGCCTCAACACGGCGCAACGAAGAAATCGGCAAGGTGCAGCGCTACCTGGTGACTGAGATTCAGGCCTACGGCAGTGCCCAGGGTTTTGATCTGGTGCTCGGCGAGGGAGTGTTCTTCGCCAAGGGGCCGCTCGATGTAACGGCCAACGTGCTGCAGGTGCTTGGCACCAAGCCCACGACTTTGCCGGCGACGCCGCCTGCAAGCAAGCCTGCGGCGGGATCGACTGCGCCGCCCAAAACGCCTGCCAAGTAAGTGGGCTCCTAGCCGGCCCATCGCACTTTAGGGGGTGCGCAGGTGCAGGGAGATTTCAGCTTAGGGGAATTGGCGGTACGCTTCGGCCTTGGGCTTAGCGGTGAGCCGGATCTGCGAATTTCGCGGGTTGCGACGCTATCGAACGCGGAGCCGGGCGCCATCAGCTTTTTGGCGAATCCTCGTTATCGCAAGCAGATGCAGTCGACCCGAGCGACCGCCGTGCTGCTGGGGCCGGAGCACGTGGCAGATTGCCCGGTTGCCGCGCTGATCGATCCCAACCCCTACCTTGCGTATGCCCGCATCGCGACTCTGCTGCATCCTGCCACTGAGTTCGCGGCAGGCATTCATCCGAGCGCGGTGGTGTCGGGGAGCGCGCGCATCGCGGCGTCGGCCGGCGTGTCGGCGCTCGCGGTGATCGAGGACGGCGTGCAGATAGGCGAGCGCGTGCTGGTAGGCCCAGGGTGCATCGTGCAGAAAGGAGCGCAGGTGGGAGCCGACTCGGTTCTGACCGCACGGGTAAACTTGTACCCTGGGGTGTGGATCGGGCAGCGCTGCATCTTGCATGCCGGGGCGGTAGTCGGCGCCGATGGATTCGGTTTCGCGCCGCACGCAGGGACTTGGGTCAAGGTGCCGCAGGTGGGCAGCGTGCGCATCGGCGATGACGTGGAAATCGGTGCCAACACCACGATCGATCGCGGCGCCATCGACGATACCGTGGTGGAGCATGGGGTGAAACTGGACAATCAGATACAAGTGGGCCACAACGTGATTATCGGCGCCCATACCGCCGTTGCGGGATGCGTAGGGATTTCCGGTAGCACGACCATCGGTCAGCGGTGCATGATCGGCGGCGGAGTCGGTATCGCCGGTCATTTGACGATTGCTGACGACGTGGTGGTGACGGGTTGCAGCCTGGTAAGCGCCTCGATCAAGCAGGCCGGCAGCTATTCGAGTGGGATGCCGGCAGTCGAAACGCGATTGTGGCGGCGCATGGTGGCGCATTTGCGGCGCCTGGACGTAAAGGAGAGATGATGACTGAGCCGGAGAAGTTGGATATCGAAGCGATCATGCGGCAATTGCCGCATCGGTATCCCTTCTTGATGGTGGATCGTGTCTTCGAATGCGTCGCCGGCGAGCGTATCCACGCCCTGAAGAACGTGACGTTCAACGAGCCGTTCTTCCCTGGCCATTTCCCGCATCGGCCGGTGATGCCCGGCGTGATGATTATTGAGGCGTTGGCGCAGGCTGCGGGGATACTGGCATTCAAAACCGCCAAGGTGGTGCCCGACAACGAGACGCGCTTCTATTTCGTGGCCATCGACAACGCGCGCTTTCGCAAGCCCGTCGAACCCGGCGATCAGCTGCAGCTCAAGGTCACGCTCAAGCGGGCATTCAAGGGAATCTGGAAGTTTCACGGGCTGGCCGAAGTCGACGGCGCCGAGGTGGCGTCGGCGGAGATCATGGTGGCTCCGGAGACCAAGGCCGCCAAGGCAAAAGGGGTGCCGGGATGATCGACCCGCGCGCGGTGGTATCACCGCAAGCGCATATCGCTGAGGACGTGCAGATCGGCCCGTTCACGGTCATCGGGGCCGACGTCGTCATCGGCGCCGGCACCTGGATCGGCCCGCATGTGGTGATCAATGGCCCGACGCGAATGGGCGCTGGCAACAAGGTATTCCAGTTTGCCTCCCTGGGCGATGCGCCGCAGGACAAGAAATACAACGGCGAGCCGACGCGCTTGCAGATCGGCGACCGCAACGTGTTCCGCGAATCCGTCACCGTGAATCGCGGCACTACCCACGACAAGGGAGTGACGCACATCGGCAACGATAATTTGCTGATGGCCTATTCGCACGTCGCTCATGACTGCCATTTGGGCGACCAGATCGTGATGGCGAATTGCGCCACGCTGGGCGGTCATGTGGAAGTCGGCGATTGGGTAACCATGGGCGGTTTGTCGGCCGTGCATCAATTCACCAAGGTGGGCGCGCACTGCTTCATCGCGCACAACGCCGCCGTAACCCGTGACGTACCGCCCTATGTCATGACCGTCGGTCGGCCGGCTGTGCCGCACAGCGTCAACGCCGTGGGCTTGCAGCGCCGCGGGTTCAGCGCGGAGCAAATCCTCAATATTCGCCGCGCCTACCGGGTTCTGTATCGCTCGGGCCTGAAATTGAAGACGGCGCTGGAGGAACTCGAGAAAGCGGCCGAGACCCAAGCGGAAATCCGGCCCTTCGTCGATTTCATCAAGCGCAGCGAACGCAGCATCATCCGCTAAACATGCTTTCGCCCGCGACTGCCGCGACTGGGTCTGTGCCGCGCGCATTGCGGGTGGGTTTGGTGGCCGGCGAAGCCTCGGGCGACACCTTGGGTGCTGATCTCATGCAGGCGCTGCGCCGCCAAGTACCCGATACTGAATTCTTCGGCATTGCCGGTCCGAAAATGCACAGTGCCGGGTGCGAGATCTGGGAACCGGCCGAATCGCTCGCGGTGATGGGCCTGTTCGAGATAGTGCGCGACTTGCCGCGCTTGCTACGGCTGCGCGCGCGCGTCCGCGCGCAGTTTCTGGCGGCAATGCCGGATGTGTTCGTGGGCATCGACGCGCCGGAATTCAATCTGCGTTTGGCGCGGGATTTGCGCGCCGCCGGGATCCCGACGGTGCAATATGTGAGCCCGCAGGTCTGGGCATGGCGCCAGGGGCGGGCGCGCAGCATCCGCGAGTCCGTCGATCTGGTGTTGTGCCTGCTGCCTTTCGAGAAACGCTTCTACGACGAGCACGGCATGCGCGCCGAGTTCGTCGGACATCCGCTCGCCGATGCGATTCCGATGACGGTGGACCGGCAAGCCGCACGCGCCGCTCTGGGACTGGACCCGCGGGCCCAGGTCGTAGGCTTGTTGCCCGGCAGCCGGCGCGGCGAAGTCGCGAGGTTGGCCGAAGAATTCGCCGCTACCGCACGCTGGCTCGCCGTGCAGCGCCCGGGCTTGATATTCATCGCGCCCATGGCCAGTTCGGCGACCCGGCAGATCTTCGCGCAGGCGCTGGCGCGCCATGCGCCGGCTCTGGATATACGGCTTATCGATGGTCAGGCCCAAACGGCGCTCATCGCCGCCGATGTGGTGTTGGTGGCCTCGGGAACCGCGAGCCTGGAGGCCGCGCTATGTAAACGGCCGATGGTGGTGGTGTACCGTCTCGGGGCGATGACGGCCTGGATGTTACGGCGCCTGAATCTGGTCAAATCGAAGTTCTTCGCGCAGCCGAATCTACTTGCAGATCGGCGCGTCGTCGGCGAGTATTTTCAAGAGCAAATTATCCCGGAGTCAATCGGAGCGGAGCTCTTGATGTGGCTAGACGATGCCGAACGACGCAAAGAGTTGGAAGGCGAGTTCGCACGAATTCATGCGGAGCTGCGCCGCGACGCCGGGACTCGCGCGGCGCTCGCCATCCTTGCGCTGCTGGCATCATGACTCGAAGCGAGTGCAGCAGGCGGCGGGTGGCCGGCATCGATGAGGCGGGGCGCGGCCCATTGGCGGGGCCCGTGGTCGCGGCTGCCGTGATGCTGCGCCCGGGCCGCCCCATCCCTGGGGTCGCGGATTCCAAGGTGTTGAGTGCGGAGCAGCGCACGATCTTGAGTGCGGTGATTCGCCGCGACGCGCTGTGTTTCGGCATCGGCTGGGCGGACCGGGCTGAAATTGACGCCCTGAATATACTGCAAGCGACTTTCCTTGCCATGCGCCGAGCCCTGCTGGCAATGACCTTGACGCCCGATCACGTGTTGGTGGATGGTAATCGCTTGCCGCATTTGGGCGGTTTGGGAAGAACCATCACCGCGCGCGCCATTGTCGGCGGCGATGCCACGCATCCGGCCATCAGCGCGGCCTCTATTCTGGCGAAAACGGCCAGAGATATTTATATGAATCATATGGATACGCTGTACCCCTCATATGCTTTCGCAAGTCACAAGGGCTATTGCACGAAGGCCCATCAGCAGCTGCTTGAACTGCATGGTCCCTGTCCCTTGCACCGGCGCAGCTTCGCACCCGTGCGCCTGGCGCTGAAGGCGGATCCTTGAGGCAGTTCGTTCACTTGCGCTTGCACACCGAATATTCCCTGGTGGATGGGATTGTGCGGGTTCCGGATTTGATGGCGGCGGTGGCGGCGGCCGGGATGCCGGCGGTGGCGCTCACCGATCAAAGCAATCTGTTTGCGATGGTGAAGTTCTACAAGGAGGCACTGGCAGCCGGGGTTAAGCCATTGATCGGCGTCGATGCTTGGATTCGCGAGGCGGGCGAGCGCGCGGCCCCATCGCGCGTGGTCTTCCTGTGCCAAAACCTTTTGGGTTATCGGCACCTGACGCAGCTGGTGACCCGATCCTTTCTCGAAGGTCAGCAGCGTGGCGCACCGATGCTGGAGCGTGCCTGGCTGCAAAGCGACATGTTGCAGGGCCTGATCGTTTTGTCGGGCGGCGCGCAGGGAGATATCGGACAGGCGATTGCCCGCGGCCGCGACGCTGAGGCGCTGCGCTGTCTCACCCGTTGGCAGGAGCTGTGCGGTGATCGTTTCTATCTCGAGGTGCAGCGAACCGGGCGGGCGGGAGAAGAGATCCAGGCCGAAGCGGTGCTGGAGCTGGCGCAGGAGCGCGGAGTGGCCGCGGTTGCCACCAACGATGTGCGCTTTTTGACGCGCGCCGAGTTTGAGGCGCACGAGGCACGAGTGTGCATCCATGACGGCGCGCTGCTGGCTGACACAAGCCGGGCACGCCGTTATTCGGAAGAGCAGTACTTGAAGTCGCCTTCCGAAATGGAGGTGCTGTTTAAGGATGCACCGGAACTACTTGATAACACAGTGGAAGTTGCCAAGCGATGTTCGCTACAAATCCGCTTGGGGTCCTCCATGCTGCCGGCCTATCCGGTGCCTGCCGGCAGCGACACCGAGGGCTTTCTGCGTGACGAGGCGGTGCGCGGTCTTGGCATCAGGCTGGTGGCGCCGGCGGCCGATGCCCGCATGGACGCCTATCGAGCACGCCTGGATTTGGAACTCGGCGTCATTTGTTCCATGGGATTCGCCGGCTATTTCTTGATCGTGGCTGATTTCATCCGCTGGGCGCGCGAGAACGGCGTGCCGGTGGGCCCCGGCCGCGGTTCCGGCGCAGGCTCGCTGGTGGC
>JANYIY010000296.1 GCA_025358615.1 Gammaproteobacteria bacterium
GCAGATCATCATCCTTTTCTTCTTTATCTTGGTGCTCGAAGAGTCGGGCTACTTGCCGCGCGCGGCGTTTCTACTCGACCGTGTGATGGGCAGCGTCGGACTGTCGGGCAGGGCGTTCATTCCTTTGCTGTCGAGCTTCGCCTGCGCCATCCCCGGCATCATGGCGACCCGCACCATACAAAATCCGCGCGATAGATTGGCGACCATCATGATTGCGCCGCTGATGACCTGTTCCGCGCGCCTGCCGGTGTACGCTTTGATCATCGGCGCCTTTATCCCGCGCCGTACGTTATGGGGCGGTTTGGAACTGCAGGGCGTGGTGCTGTTCGTGCTCTACGTCATCGGCGTGGTCGGCGCCATGGCCGTGGCCTTCGTGCTCAAGCGCAGCGGTAGCAGCGGGGGTTTTCAGGCGCTGATGCTCGAGTTGCCGGCGTATCACTGGCCGAACTTGCGCAATCTGATCTTGGGACTATGGCAGCGGGTCGAAATATTCTTGAGCCGCGTCGGCACCATCATTCTTGCGCTCATGGTGATTCTATGGGCCTTGAGCTCATTCCCTGCGCCACCGCCCGGCGCCACCGGCCCGCCGATTCAATACAGCATCGCCGGGCACCTAGGCGCGTGGCTCGCCGTTGTTTTTGCACCCATTGGCTTCAATTGGCAGATATCGATCGCCCTGGTACCGGGCCTCGCGGCCCGCGAGGTCGCAGTCGGCGCGCTCGGCACCGTGTACGCGCTGTCCGCGACGGGCAACGACGTGAGTGGTGCCCTGACACCGTTGATCGCCCATTCTTGGAGTTTGCCGACGGCGCTGTCGCTGTTGGCATGGTACGTGTTCGCCCCCCAATGCCTCTCAACCCTTGCTACCGTAAAACGCGAAACCAATTCCTGGCGCTACCCAATCATCATGGCGGCGTATATGTTTGCGTTGGCCTATGCGGGTTCGTGGATTACGTTTCGTATCGCTACGGCGCTGACGACCTGATGAAGAGCGAATCTCGATGAACAGCGTTCTCGACAATAGTTTGGTGGGTCTGGCGTTGCTGGCCAGCGCGGGATACGCCGTGATGAAGCTCGGACCGCGCAGCTTGCGCCGGGGTGTGCTCGCGACTTTGAGCAGATTGTTCGCACAGGCGCCGGCCGCGCTCGGCCTGCGCCGAATATCCGAACGGCTCGGCGCCGCATCGGCAGGCAAGGTGCAGGGCGCGTGCGGCGGTTGCGACACCTGCGGTTCCGAGCAATCGCCGGCGCAGCAGGCGGTCCCTCAGAATTCAGCGCCGGGCGAGGTGCGAGTGCCGGTAGCGAAAATCGGCCGGCGGCTTTGAGACATCCCTCGTGGCTTCTTGATCACCTGTCGCCAATTATCGCGCTGCTTCTGCCTGCCAGCCACCTCCCAACGCGCGGTACAGTTGCACTACCGATAGCTGCGTATTGAGGCGGGCCGCAGAGAGCGACAGCTCGGCGGTGAATAAGTCGCGGTCAGCGTCGATGACGTTGAAATAAGAAGCATATCCGACCCTGTAGCGCGCCAGCGCAATGGTATTCGCGCGGCGTTGTGCATCGACTTGAGCCTCTTGGGCGACTTGTACGTCGGCATCCTGCTGGCGCGCAATCAGCGCATCCGACACCTCTTGGAATGCGGTCTGTACGCTCTTTTGATATTGCAGCAGCGCCTGGCGCTTCTGCGCATCGGCGAGTTCCAACTGATACAAGTTACGCTGCGAATTGAGCAGCGGCTGCATCAGCTCGCCGCCCACCGACCAGGCGCGCGCCGGACCACTAAACAACGAGGATAGAGCGCTGCTCACGCTGCCGCCGGCGGCCGTGAGCGTGATGCTGGGGAACAGGTTCGCCTTGGCCACACCCACCTGTGCATTTGCCGACACCAGATTCTGTTCGGCTTCGCGCAGATCAGGGCGGCGCTCGAGCAAGCTCGATGGTAAACCGGCGGCGGGGACCGGGGGCCGGCCAACCGGCGGCGGCCGATCGGCAACGCTACCCGCCCGGCCATCAGCGGCGCCCGGGCCGCCGTCACCGGCGCCCGCTGGGCCGTCACCGACGCCCGCTGGGCTGTCACCGACTGCCCGGCCGTTCCCGCGCACTATTTGATCCGGATTGTGTCCGAGCAACACGCTCAATTGATTTTCTGTTTGCCCGATCTGGCGCAGCAGGTCCGGCAAGTTCGCCTTGGCGACCGCCAATTGCGCCTGCGCGGTGGCGACGTCAAGCTGTGACACAGTGCCGCGATCATGCTGCGCCTGAGTCAGATCGACGAACTTCTGCCGTGTGCCGACGGTGCGGCGGGTGATCGTGAGCTGCTCATCCAGCGTTTGCAAAGAAAAATAGGCCGTCGCCACGCTCGACACCAAGCCCGCCATGACGTCCTGCTTGGCGTAGGCGGACTGCAGCAGTTGGGCGCGCGCTGCCTCAGTCGCGCGGCGGTACTTGCCCCAGAAATCGATCTCGTAGGAAAGCGTGCCTTCTACCGCAAACCCATTGTTGACTGGAGGCGTCCCGCTCGGCAGTTCGTAAACGGAGGTTCGCTGCCGCGTGGCATCGGCGGCGATCCCGATCTGCGGTAGTTGCTGCAGCCGGGCGGACCCTAGGGCTGCGCGCGCCTGATCGACGCGTGCGGCCGCGATGCGCACGTCCAGATTGTTCGCCAGACTTTCCTTGATCAGCGACTGCAGTGCCGGGTCGCCGTACACTTGCCACCAACCCGTATCGGCTACGGAATCGGCGCTGACATCCTGCTCGAAGCGATAGGCTGCCGGTGTATTGGTATCCGGGCGCCGGTAGTCGGGTCCGAGAGCGCAGGCGGCAATGCAAGCACAGGATGCGACGCATGCACAGGCCGCGAGCCTCGTCGCGCGTCGCGAGGCCACGGGGATTTTGCACCTCACGACGGCGCTACCGGTTCGGGTTTGCGTGCACGGCTGAGGCGTTCGGCGAGGCTTTGCATCAGCACGTAGAACACGGGAATCAGAAAG
>JANYIY010000363.1 GCA_025358615.1 Gammaproteobacteria bacterium
TGTGCAGCACGTAGGCCTCGAGCATGAGCGAGTTGCCGGCCTTGTCCTTCATTCCCCGCAGTGCCTTGGCCAGCGCCTCGGCTTGCTCCGCGCTCGCATACGTTCGACGGCTCGTTGCCCATCGGCAAGCGCGAGAACGTGGCGATGATCAATTGGGGATTCGTCGATGGGAAGACGCAAACCCGCCTGCCCTGGGACTCGTGGCTGAAACCCTACACGAAAGACGAGCCGACCTTGTGGTTTCACGAGGTGTTGCGCAAGGACGGTACGCCCTATCGGCAGGCGGAAGCCGACCTGATCCATCTTTTGGCGAGTTCTCCGCGCGGCGTAGTGCCGGCTGAATAAGCTTTTTGTTGCACGTGGGCTGCTGACAATTTCTAATTCATTAATTATCATACATATCGTACTTGTCCGATTTAGTGCTTAGAAGTATAGTCGCGCTGATCGAGAGGCTGGCACGGCTCAAGACAGACAACCAAGAACAGGGGAAATCGTGGATATAACAAATGCATTTCGTGTGAGCGCCGCAGTGGTCTCAGTGCTGGCAACGGCACTGGCATACTCGGCACACGCCGCCATGCCCGCGCCGAACTCCAAAGGCGACGATAATCTCGCCGAGATCGTGGTCACGGGCTATCGCGCCAGCTTGAACGCCGCGGATATGATCAAGAAAGACGATGCCAACGTGGTCGATTCCATCGTCGCCCGCGATGTCGGCAAACTCCCGGACGTGACGGTGGGCGATGCCCTGCAGCGCATCAGCGGCGTGCAGGTCACCCGCAACAACAATCAAGTCGTCGGCGTCAACGTGCGAGGCCTGCCCAATGTGGTCACGACCTTGAATGGCGATGAAATCTTCACCACCACACAGCGCACCTTTGACTTCCAGAATCTGCCCGCCGAAGTGTTGTCGGGATTGAGTGTCTACAAGACCGCTTCTCCCGACCAGATAGAAGGCGGTATCGCCGGACTCATCGACGTGCGCACTCACCGGCCGTTTGATTTCGCCGGGGCCGAAATTGCGGCCTCCGCGACGGCCCAGCACGAGACCATCGTCAACAAGACCGATCCCAACGTGAATCTGCTGCTCTCGAACCGCTGGAACACCGACATCGGCGAGTTCGGCGCCTTGATCAACGGCTCCTACAAAAAGGAGAACTTTGACTATCCGGTGGTTTGGGAGGACACACCCCACAATCCGGAGCCCACTTCGCAAACCGGGCTGCCGCAGCCGGTGTTCGTGCCGTTCATGGGCTCTTCGACCACGTTGGGCGAGCGCAAGTATCCGGAAATTAACACCTCATTTCAGTGGAAACCGACCGAGAATCTCGAGTTCTACAACGACAACATCTACACGCAGTACAAGTCGCGTTACGCCAACGTGTTCTTCTTCACCGTGACGAGCGATCCTCATCCATTGAGCGATGTCACGCTCGTGCCTGGCGGATGCGTCACGCTCACCGGCGGCTTCGGTTGCCAGGTGCAGTCGGCAACGGTCGGTGGTGCGGGCAGCTTTCCCTACACCGCCACCAGCACCCAGGCGTTTGATGAAAACGAGAATGACTGGCACTCTGCCGTGGGCATGAAGTTTCATTCGGGGCCCTGGACAGTCGATTCAGAGTTCTCCGGCACGGAGTCGAATTTCCGTCAGGTGCGCGAAATCATCGACACCAGCTTGAACAACGAAGTGGTGCAGCTAAACAGCAACGTAAACGGTCACGGACAGTGGTCCTTGTTGGGGCCTTCACCGGCGAGTGCCAGCAATCTGTACCTGCAGAATCTGTTCGAAAGCTGGACGCGCAACAATGGTCTTGAGCTTGCTTGGCAGAACAAGGTGCGCTTCGACTTCAATTCGGGCTTCTTAAGTTCCCTGGAAGCAGGCCTGCGCTTTGCCGACCGCAAGGCAAAGTCTGAGGGTAATCCCGGTGTTGGCGAGTGCCCACCCGGACCCACGGCGGGATCCTGCGCCGGCGGCACGATTTCAGCAGTGGGCGCCTTCGGCGCCGGCGCGTTCCAGAACTTCAAAGGCGGTCACGGCAATCTGGCCAACTTTGCGGCCTTTAGCACCAACTACCTTTTGGACAGTCGCGCGGCGACGCGCGCCTACTACGGGGCGCCTGCCGGCGGACCGGCGTTAAATGCGGCCTCGAGCTTCAGCGACGATGAGCTGACCTCGGCAGTCTATGCCATGGCCCGCTTCAAGTTCGACGCTCACTTTCCCATCGATGGACAGTTTGGTATCCGCGCGGTGAGCAACAGCCGCACGCTTTCGGGCACCGACACGGCCAACATCTCGCCAGTGACCAACACGAGCGGTGCGCCCGTGGTGGTCAACGGAGTCACCATCCCGCCGGGTGGCGTGATTGCGCCAGGCTACACGGCTTTCGCACCGTACAGCATCGACACCCATACGTGGGACTTCCTGCCGAGCATCAGCGCGCGTGTGCACTGGTCCGATCAGCTGCAATCGCATTTGTCGATCGGCCGAACCGTGACGCGCCCGGACTTCGCCGCGTTGAATCCAGCTTTGAGCGAGATCCCGCCCACGATCAACCGCCAGGGTAACGGGTCCGAAGGTAATCCAAACCTCTCGCCCACCAAGGTGACGGCTTTCGATGCGACCTTGGAGTATTACTTTCCGAAGGGCGGTTCAGTGAGTATGGCGGGTTTCTACCGTACGGTTACCGGCTACATCGAGCCTGAGACTGTCACCGTGCCCTACGATCAGGCCTTCTGCGTGGCCAACGGCATACCGACCGGCGGCGGCTTGGCCGGTCAATGCAATACCATCATCAGCACGGTGGCGAGCTCGGGCAAGGGCTACATCGAGGGAGTGGAATTCTCGATGCAGAAGTTCTTCGACTTCCTGCCCTCGCCCTTGGATGGGCTCGGTTATCAGGCGACCTACACCTGGATCAACTCGAGCGCTCCCATCCCGGGTCAGAACGGCCAGCCGACCCAGGAAGGGCAGCTGACGAATGTGTCGAAGAACAATGCGAGCCTGATCCTGTTGTACGAGAAATTCGGTTTCTCGAGTCGCCTCGCGGCAACGTACCGCGACAAGTACATTGAATCGTACTATCCGGGCAACGACACGCTGCCGCCCATCGACGTGGTCAAGGCCACGACGTACTTGGATCTCGGCTTGAACTACGACATCACGCCGCAGTTCACCGTCAGCGCGGCCGCGACGAACTTGCTGGATGCCCACTACAACAGCTACTCGGGAACGCCGCTGTTTCCGCGCGACATCAGAACGGTGGACAGAACCTACCAGCTCGGCTTTCATTTCAGGCTGCACTAGAAAGGAAGGGGCAATGGGAACCAACCGTTGCCCCGTCCCACAGTGCGCGTAAATTCTCTCCCCGCTCGCAGCGCCCTGGCTTTGGGCGCTGCACTTTTCTTGTCCGCTGAAACTCTGTACTCACCGGACATCAAGACCCATCCTCAGGAGGAGGCCGGCTATCCGCGTCTCATCCGCCTGGAGCATGCGGGCAACGCCAACGGCACGCTGCTTGCGACCTTCACCGCGGCCGGCGGCGCGGAAGCAAACGCACACCTGCCAATCTACCGCTCCGCGGACAACGGCAGGAGCTGGTCACACATGCCCATAGGCACGGTGCGCGATTCGATCCACGGGTGGGATCTGGAGGCGCCGGCCCTGTTTGAACTGCCCATCGCGCAGGGCGAACTGCCGGCGGGTACTTTGTTCGCCTCCGGCACGGCCTGGAATAGGCACGACTTCCGGCAGCAGGCAATGATGGTGTTCATCAGCAAAGATCAAGGATCGACTTGGGTTTACCGCAGTAGCTGCGCCACCGAGGCGCTACAGGTAAACAACGAGGGCCACGGCATTTGGGAACCGTGGTTCGCCATCACGGCGGACGGCAGCCTCAACTGTTTCTTCTCCGATGAGCGGCCCTCCGCGGATGGCTTTGCCCAGGTGATCGCGCATGTGCGCAGCACCGACGGCGGCGCCACCTGGGGGCCGGAGATCTTTGACGTGGCCGCGCGCGATGGCTCGCAGCGGCCGGGGATGCCCACGGTGGTGACGCTGCCAAACGGCAGCTTCGCCATGAGTTTGGAGGACTGCAGGGCCGGACAGGATGCCGATCAAGTGTGCACCGACTATGTGAAGTTCTCGCCGGACGGGCAGGACTGGAGCCCGCCATCCTCGATGGGTGTGCGCGTCGAATCCGCCGGCGCTCGCCGCCTGTTGCACACACCGACGCTGGCCTGGGCCGCCTATGGCGGCAAAAGCGGCACGCTCATCATCTCCGGTCAGCGAGTGGTCACAGGCGATGAGGGTTCGCTTAAAGTTCAGCGGCAATCGGGACGCGTGCGCATGGTGAACACGCGATTGGGCCAAGGACTGTGGCGCGAGATACCCGCGCCCGTGATCGTCGATCCCACCGGGGGCTATGGACCCTCTGAGACTGGGTGTTCCGGTTACAGCTCGCCGCTCCTCACCTCACGCGATCCCAAGGATCCGGGTTTCATCATGCTGGCCGGCACGGCGATCGCCAATGGCAAGTGCGAGGTTCGCTTTGGCAGCGGCAGCCTCAATCCATGATGCCGGATCTTCAGCGGCGAGTGCGTTTCTTCGGCGTCTCGGCGCCTTCGATCAGAACGAGCACATCGGCGATGATGCGTTGCATGGTGACGCGGGCACGTTCCGGGTTGCGGCGCACGATGGCGTCCCGCACCGCGGCATGATCAGCAACGCTCGCGGTGCGTCCCTTGATACGGTTGGTGAACTGGATGGAGCTGCGCAGCGCGGTGTTCACGACATCCCGAAACTGGAAAAAGAACGGGTTGTTCGACGCGCGCAGCACCGAGACGTGAAAGGCGATGTCGGCATCGAGCGTATTGTCCTGCCCGCGTTCCGCCGCCTCCATCCTTGCCACACCGTTGTGGATGGCCTGCAGATCCCCTTCGCTGGCATGCTCGGCGGCGAGCGCTGCGGCAGCGGGTTCTATGGCTACCCGCAGCTGGTTGAAATGGCGCAGCAGGTCGATGGAGAACTTACGCTCGAGGGTCCAGCGCAGCACATCTGCATCGAACAAGTTCCACGAAGTGGTCGGTTCGATGATGGTTCCCTGCCGGGGCCGCGCGCTCAGCAGCCCCTTGGCACAGAGCATCTTCACCGCTTCCCGGGTGACAGACCGGCTCACCGAATGCTGCTTGGCAAGCTCAGCTTCGGTGGGAAAGGTGCGCTTGTCGTAGTGGCCGATGACGATGGACCGGCCCAGCGAGTCCAACAGTCCGTAGGTCAGGTTGCGGCCGAGTCGCGTCCGAAGGTGGGCCGGATCATCGTCGCTCATCAGTGCTCCATTCAAGCCCGCTCATTTGCGGTACTATAAGCGTGGATTAATAATCATATAAATGAACAAGACCATACTGAAGCACTATCAACCCACGGTCAAGGCCGCATAATTCTCACGAAACTCGATATCACGCTGGTGATCATCTACGCCGTCTGCATTTTTGTGCTGGCCCAATGGGTCTCGCGCAGCCGCACTGGCGCGGCGAAGACCTCGAACGACTACTTGCTGGCCTCGCGCTCCCTGCCTTGGTGGGCCATTGGAGCCTCCCTCATCGGCGCCAACATCTCCGCGGAGCAGATCGTCGGCATGTCCGGCTCGGGGTATGCCATTGGACTCGCCATCTCTTCCTACGAGTGGATGGCTGCGCTGACCCTGCTCATTGTCGGCAAGTTCTTCCTGCCGATTTTCTTGAAGAACAACATCACCACCATGCCGCAGTTCCTGGAGCGGCGCTACGGACCGCATATTCGCACGCTGATGGCGGTGTTCTGGCTGGGGCTTTACATCTTCGTCAATCTCACCTCGATCATCTGGTTGGGGTCGATTGCCGTCAGCCAGGTGGCGGGCGTGGACCAAAACGTGGCACTCGTGGGATTGGGACTGTTCGCGCTGTTCTATCAGCTCTGGGGCGGACTGAAGGCCGTGGCGCTCACCGACATCGTGCAGGTCTCGTTGCTGGTGCTCGGAGGACTTCTGGTATCGGGTCTCACCTTGAGCGAGATCGGCGGCCATGACCCCATCGCTGGGTTTAAGGTGCTTATCGCGCGGCTACCCGAGCACTTCCACATGATCTTGAAGCGCGACAACCCCTTCTATAAGGATCTGCCGGGATTGTCGGTGCTGCTGGGAGGCCTCTGGATCATGAACTTAAGCTACTGGGGCTTCAACCAATACATCATCCAGCGCGCGCTTGCCGCCAAGAGCGTGGATGAGGCGCAGCGCGGTATTGTCTTCGCCGCGTACTTGAAGTTACTGATGCCATTCGTGATCGTACTGCCGGGTATCGCAGCGGGGGTGCTGGCGCCGCACCTTAACCGTCCCGACCAGGCCTATCCCACGATGATGCGGCTTCTGCCGCCCGGCATTCTCGGCTTGGTGTTCGCCGCGTTAATCGCGGCGATCGTCGCCTCTACGGCCTCCAAGATCAATTCCATTGCGACTATTTTCACGTTGGATCTGTACAACGCGCGCACCGCGCACGATGAGAAGACGCTGGTGCGCGTTGGGCGGATTGCGGCGGTGAGCGCCATCGTGCTTGCCATCCTGACGGCGCGTCCGCTGTTGGGCAGCTTCGACCAGGCCTTCCAGTACATCCAGGAATACACCGGCTTCTTCACGCCCGGTATCTGCGTGATCTTTCTACTGGGCCTGTTCTGGGGAGGCGCGAGCGAACCCGGTGCCATCGTCGCGGCCCTCGGCTCGTTCCTCCTGTCGATCGCGCTCAAGGTACTCTGGCCCAGCCTGCCTTTCATGGATCGGGTGGGACTTGTTTTCCTGCTGGCGCTGGCCGTGGTTGTTTCGCTCATGATGCCGCCCAAGGCCGAGCGTAACTACATCGACATGAAGGGCCTTAGCTACAAGACCTCGGTCAGCTTCAACATCGCGGCCGTCGGCGTGTGCGCCATCTTGATTGCGCTGTATGCAGTCTGGTGGTGAGGTGAAGGCGTGAAAGGTGATTTCATTGCCGTCGACTGGGGCACCACTAACCGCCGCGCCTATCGGATCACGGCGGGGCGTGCCGCGCAATTGGAGCGCGATGCACACGGGATCCTAATGGTGGCACCTGGACAGTTCCCCAACGAGGCCGCCGCACTTCGTGCGCGGCTCGGTGATCTGCCGCTGCTCTGTATCGGCATGGTGGGGTCGAAGCGCGGCTGGCGAGAAGTGCCCTATGTCGAGGCCCCGGCGAGCCTTGAGGGTGTGGCCGACGGAGTGCGGTGGGTGGAGCCAGAGAGAGCCGCCATTGTGCCCGGCGTCAGCAGCCGGGCGATGGATCGCTGCGATGTCATGCGCGGCGAGGAGATTCAGTTTTTGGGCGCCAATGCGGCCGGCTTCGCGCCCGACGGCGCGTGCCTCTGCCAGCCCGGGACTCACAGCAAGTGGGCGCGTGTCGTCGACGGGCGCATCCAGGAATTTTCGACAGCGCTCACAGGCGAATTCTTTTCCCTGCTCCGCGACCATAGCCTGTTGAAGGAGGTGCTCATCGGCGAGATTCAGCTGAATACAGCCTTCCGCGAGGGCGTTCGCGAGGGGTGTCGGCAGCGGCTACTCTCGTCACTGTTCGGCGCGCGTGCGGCCCATCTGCTCGGGGCCAGAGCGCCGGGCGAGGGTGGGGCCTATGTGAGCGGCCTTTTAATCGGCAGCGATGTGCATTCGCACCTGCCCCCGGCGAATGAGGTCTACATCATCGGTGATGTGCCATTGGCGCCGCTGTATGCCGCGGCGGTGTTGGAGGTCGGCGGCACGGCCCACCTCATCGACAGCGGTGCGGCTTTTCTCGAAGGAGCCACTCGACTGTGGGAACTCATCGCATGAACGCACCGTCCGACTTTGCCGATGCTTTTGCCCGCTGTCCCTTGGTGGCCATCCTCCGCGGCATCGAGCCCAAGGACGCGGGCGCCGTTGGCGAGGTATTGGTGGAGGCTGGATTTACGTTGATCGAAGTGCCCCTGAATTCCCCGGATCCGTTTCACAGCCTCGAGCTTTTGGTGCGGCGCATCGGATCGAAGGCCGTCGTCGGTGCGGGCACCGTGCTCCGCGCGGCCGAGGTGACCGCGGTCAAGTCAGCCGGCGGTCGCATGGTGGTCTCACCCAACACCGATCGCGCGGTGATCCAAGCCACGGCGGCGGCCGGCATGGCATCGCTACCGGGCTATGCCACGGTGAGCGAGGCTTTCAGCGCCATCGCTGCGGGGGCACACGTGCTTAAACTCTTTCCGGCGGAGGCTAGCAATCCCAGCGCGCTGAAGGCGCAACTCGCCGTGCTGCCGAAGAGTGCGCCCATCGCCGTGGTGGGTGGCATCAGCGAGCAGAGCTTCGCGCCCTGGCTCGCCGCCGGCGCGGCGGGTTTCGGCCTGGGTTCCGCCGTCTACAAGCCCAAGTCGACGGCTGCTCAGGTGGCGGAGAGCGCCCGACGCATGGTGGATGCGTTCAAGTCGGTCCAGCGCTGACATTATTTTACGAGACAGTGATCGAGGTGAGCATCATCTGGAAGACGACGTTGCGGTGCGCCCTGGGCGTTCTGCTGGCAATTATGACTTTCTTGAGCGACCGTGCGCCCGCCGCGGTCGACACGGACGTTGGCTATCTCTTCGCCCACATGATGAAGGGTCACTATGGTGTGCTTTACTATTCGGTGAGCCTGGACGGCTTGCATTGGAAGTTCTTGAATCGCGGTCAGCCTGTGAATGCAACCTACCACGGCCACGCCTCCATCGCGAAGGGCGTCGACGGTCGGTTCTATCTCGTCGGCAACAAGGGCGATGATGATCCCTCAATTCGTTTCTGGTCCTCGAGCGATCTCATCGACTGGACTGCGTATGGCACCTATGAACCGGATCTCTCGGCGGTCGGCGAAACACATCCCCATCCCTTGCAGCGCATCGGCGCGCCCAAGCTGTTCTTCGACACCGCTTCGCAAAATTTCGTGCTCACCTGGCATACGCCGAACGTGCCGGGCTCGCCCGCAGATCCTGAGGCATACTGGGCCAGCCAGCGCACGCTGGTGGTCACCTCCAAGGACTTGAAGGAGTTCAAGGACCTGCCGGCAAGGCTTTTCAGCTGGGACATGGCCACCATTGACACCATCCTGGTCGCGAACCCGGAAGGAGGCTATTGCGTGTTCATCAAGGACGAACGCTATCCTTCCTATAACTGGATCACCGGCAAGACAGTGCGCTGTTCCTGCTCGCCCAATCTGCTCGGACCCTACCCACCGCCCGGACCACCCTTGAGTCCGAACTTTCGCGAGGCGCCGACGTTTATTCCCTCACCGGACGGGCGTGACTGGTATCTCTACTATGAACAGTACGCCGGCACCAGCTATGGCCTGTCCATGGCCCCCCGCCTTCCCGGGCCCTGGTATCAGGTGTCCGGCAACTCGGGCGTGCCTGAGTGGAATCGCTACGAAATGACGCCGGATGCGCGCCACGGCTCCATGATCAAGATCACGCGGGCGCAGTACGACAAGCTGGTCAAGACCTTCCCGGAAAAGTGAGCCGATGCGCAAGTCATGCGCCGTATTCGCCTTGGCCCTTGTCGCTGCCCAGGGGCTAGCAGACGTGCGGAGCAAGTCCGATCCGAACGTGCTGATCGTTCCGTCGCGCACCCTGCCCGAATCTTCCTTCCTGACTCAGGAGACCAAAGCAGCGCTCGAAGCTGAGCACGAACGGCAGACGCAGGAGGTGCCACCCGCCTGCGGCGAGCTGCAATCCTCGAGCGCAGGCGAAGCGCCGGACATCCGGCGTTGCCAATGGGAAGCGTTCTATGAGTCTACTTTCTTCCGCCGGCTGCACGAACGCTACGCCGTGAGCATGTTCCCGAAAATCATCGCCGGCATTTACACGGAAGTGTTCACGCCGACGTCGGGTGTTGCCGCCGAGAACCAGCATCGCGTGCTCATCAACGTGCACGGCGGCGGCTTTATCGAAGGCGCGCGCACCGCCAGCCACATCGAGTCAATCCCCTTCGCAGCAGTCGGCAAGATCAAGGTGATCAGCATCGACTATCGCCAAGCTCCCGAGCAGAGCTTTCCGGCGGCCATGAACGACACGGTCGCGGTCTACCGCGAGCTGCTGAAGGCTTACAAGCCCGAGAGAATCGGCATCTACGGTTGCTCGGCGGGAGCGTTGCTCACCGCGGAAACCATCGCACGGCTGATCAAGGAAGGGATTCCGTTGCCCGGCGCGATCGCCATGCTTTGTGAAGGCGCCGGCTACTGGACCGAGGGCGACTCAGGGAATCTGAAAGTGATGCTGGGTGGCATCATCTGGACCGAGAGTCGCAACAATCCCTACTTCAAGCACGTCGATCCCGCCGACAGCCTGGCTTTTCCGATGCGCTCCCCCGAACTGCTCGCGAAGTTCCCGCCGACCCTGCTGATCGCTTCCACCCGTGATCCCGCGCTGAGTTCAGTGGTACATACCCACAATCTGCTCAGCAATGCAGGAGTGGAGGCGGAGCTTCACATCTGGGAAGGCCATGCCTTTATGTCAGATCCGGAATTGCCGCCGTCGCGGGAAGTCTATGGGGTGACAGCGAGATTCTTTGATCGGCGTCTGAGTAAATGAGTTGAGGCGAGCGGCACTTCCCAATCCGTCGGAATATCGGCCTCCCCTTGATTTCCGTACCTAATGCGCCTGCGGCCGCTTCAGCAGGTCCCCGCGGTCAATGGAGCGCACATTCAATTGCAAGCGTGTGCTGCCGCGGATTGCGGTCAGCGGCACGCCACTCCCCGCCGGGCCGACCGCCCACAAACGCCGGTAAAAGTCGGGCAGGGTGGCGACATCGTGGTCCGCCACGTGACTGATGAGGTCGCCTTCACGAATGTCAGCCAACTGAGCCGGGCCGCCGTCGGCTACGCCCGTCACATAGACGCGGCCGGTCATTTCCACGGCATAAACGCCGAGCCACGGACGCGACTGCCGCGAGGTACGCCCGCGAGTGGTCAATTCCTCGAGAATGGGCTTGAGCAAGTCGATGGGCACGAACATATTGGCGTTGAGCTCCTCGCCGGCGCTGAGTTCGCGCACCAGCAGGGAACCCAATCCCACCAAGCTGCCTTGAGCGTCTACCAATGCGGCGCCGGACCAATGAGGATGCGCCGGCGTCGCGAATATGGCATCGTCCAGCAGGTACTCCCAGGCACCGGCAAATTCGCGGCGTGCGAACACACGCACCTGCTGCGGCTCAGCGAATTCCGGAGAACTCACCACGTAGCCGTGATCGCCTACTTCAAGCGTTGCCGAGGATCCCAACGGAATCGGCGGCAGATCGGCCTTCTGCAGAGGCATCACCAATCCGAAACCTGTCACTTGATCGTAGGCCAGAGGGTGAGCGGCCAGTTCGCGGCCGTCCGGGGTGGTCAGCCATACATCGGTGGCCTCGGTGACCAGGTAGCCAATGGTCAGGATCAGCCCATCCGAATTGATGACGACACCATTGCCCGTGCGCTGCGATCCCAAGATGCTCGCCGTAAATGCGTCTTCGGGCACGTCAGCGCGCAGCGTCACCACGGATCGGCCGATACCCTCCAAATCGAGCCCCGGCATTGCAGCTCCTCACGTTCAATCAAACATGTGAGTCCAATCAGTCCAGCGCATCGCTCAGGTGATGCCCAAACTGCGCCAAGTACCATTGTTGAAACGTGACCACCCGGCGCTCGTGTTCCGAGTAGCGCCCCGGCTGATAGTGCTTCGACAAAATACCCGCCTGATTGTTCTCAGTGATCTCCTTGTCCTGCTTGGTGGTCTCGTCCCAGCCCCAGATCATTCGCTTGACGTCTACTTCGGAGGATTTGCCGTCGACCAACCAAAACAGGTCCACATCCGTGCGCATGGTGCTACGCGGCGTGAACAGAAACAATACGGCGAAATCATTGGTCGCAACCAGCTGCGTAAAGGGGCTGAACGACAAGTACATGCGCCCCTGGTCGAACCCTAGGCGCTTGCCCATGAGGGAGGATACCGTGCGTCCGTCCTGTGTCTCGGTTTCGTAGCCGTCGCGAATGGTCCGCTGCAACAACAGCCGCAAATGCGAAGATTCGGGGCCGTCGTCCACCGTTCCGATCGGACGCCCGAGACTTGCGGCCCGGGACTCCCAGGCTCTGACGGCGGGCAGGTATTTCTCGACCGCTTCAGCGGGGCCTGAACTGGGTCCCGCACCGAAGGCAATCAAGG
>JANYIY010000412.1 GCA_025358615.1 Gammaproteobacteria bacterium
GCCTGTCGCACCGCTACGATCTTGAGAAGCAGATCGAGGATATCGAAGCGTTTTACCGCAAGATTCACGCGGCCGGCATTCGTCCGGTCACCGCCGGCGGCGATCATTCCATCACCTATCCCATATTCAAGGCGATTGCCGCCGATGCGCCCATTGGAATGGTGCACATCGATGCGCATACCGACACCTGGGGCGAATTCTTCGGCTCCAAGTTCACTCATGGCGCACCATTTCGGCTGGCGGTCGAGGACGGGCTGTTGGATCCGCAGCGCACCATTCAAATCGGCATTCGCGGCGGCCAAAACTACATGGATGGCATCGAGTTCTCCTTGTCGCACGGCATGCGCGTTGTCTACATCGAGGAATTCGCGACGCTCGGCGTCGAGCGCGTCATCGAGGAAGCCCGCCGAGTGGTAGGCGACGGCCCGACCTACATCTCCTTCGACGTGGACGGTCTGGATCCCGTGTATGCACCCGGCACCGGCACCCCCGAAATCGGCGGTCTGACCACCTTGGAGGCACAACGCCTGCTGCGCGGCTTGCGCGGCCTGAATCTCATCGGCGGCGATGTCGTGGAAGTGGCTCCGCCCTACGATCAAACCGGCAATACCGCACTGGTGGGCGCCAGCATGATGTTTGAGATTCTTTGCCTGATCGCGGATCGTCATTTTGGTTCCGGCTCGTCATGAAGTCGCGCAACTGCTAGGCTGCGAGGCGGAATATTGCAACGCAATGGCATACGTCGATGGCTGGACCCCCATTGACGCCGCCTATGGCGTTGATAGACAGCAGCAATTTGACTTGGCGCAGCCCCGAGGTCTAACGTCGTCGCAGAACTTGTCCATAGTTTCCGAGCCGATCAATCGGAAGGAGTGATCCGTGAACTTAAAAGGTAGTAAGACTGAAAAGAATTTGAAGGATGCGTTTGCCGGCGAGTCGCAGGCAAATCGCCGTTACTTGTACTTCGCGGCCAAGGCCGACGTCGAAGGCTTCAATGACGTGTCCGCGGTATTCCGTTCCACCGCCGAGGGTGAGACAGGACACGCGCACGGTCACTTGGAGTACCTGGAGGCGGTGGGCGATCCGGCCACCGGGCTGCCGATCGGCGCGACCTCCTTGAATCTCAAGGCTGCCATTGCGGGCGAAACCCACGAATACACCGACATGTATCCCGGTATGGCGAAGAGCGCCAGGGACGAAGGCTTCGGTGAGATTGCCGATTGGTTTGAGACGCTGGCCAAGGCCGAGCGCTCGCACGCCAATCGCTTCCAGAAGGCATTGGATAGCCTGTAGTTATTTATTCCCCGCCACAGGGCGGGCGTACCCGCGGGCTGCGTTTTTGGAGCCCGCCTCCATTTCGGCCGAGAGGTAAATCGTGTCCGACGGACAAATCGAGGCGGGCCGCGAAGGCAGTCTGGAGGCCCCTACGCGCCATGCCCTCGCCTGGCAGGATCCGAAGTTCTACGACGCCGATGCGCTGCAGAAGGAACTTGATAGAGTTTTCGACATTTGTCACGGCTGCCGCCGCTGTTTCAATTTGTGCGACTCCTTTCCGACTTTGTTCGATTTGATCGACGAGTCCAAAACCGGCGAGCTCGATGGGGTCGACAAAAAAGCCTACGGCAAAGTGGTCGACCAGTGTTACCTGTGCGACATGTGCTACATGACCAAGTGCCCGTATGTGCCGCCGCATCCGTGGAATGTCGACTTCCCGCATTTGATGCTGCGCGCCAAGGCGGTCAAGAATCGCAATGACGGCGTGCGCTTGCGCGACAAGATACTGAGTTCGACCGATACCGTGGGTAATATCGCGGGAATTCCAGTGGTCGCCGAGGCCGTCAACGCCGTCAACCGCAGCGCTCTCGGGCGTAAGCTGCTTGACGCAGTGCTTGGCGTGCACCCGCAAGCGCCGGTCCCACCCTATCGATCCAACACCCTGCGCAAGCAGTTTGCCAGGCGCCCCAAACCTTCCATCACGGCTCGCGCCGACGGCGCCACCCGCGGCAAGGTGGCATTGTTCGCCAGCTGCTACGGAAACCGCAACGAGCCTGAGATCGGGCTCGATCTCGTCAGCGTGTTCGAGCACAACGGCATCGAGGTGGTGCTGGTCGAACAGGAGCATTGTTGCGGGATGCCCAAGCTGGAACTGGGTGATCTACAGGCGGTCGCGGACTTGAAGGCCAAGAATGTGCCGCAGCTGCTAGCGATGATTGAACGCGGTTACGACATCGTCGCCCCGATTCCCTCGTGCGTGCTGATGTTCAAGCAAGAGTTGCCGCTGATGTTCCCGGACGAAACTGATGTGGCGAAGGTCAAGCGGCATATGTTCGATCCCTTCGAGTATCTGGCATTGCGCCACAAATCGGGGTTGATGCGTACCGATTTCTCGCGCCCGCTCGGCAAGATTTCTTACCACGTAGCCTGCCACCTGCGCGTGCAAAATATCGGCCTGAAGACTCGCGACATGCTGCAGCTGATTCCGGGGACGACGGTTGAGCCCATCGAGCGCTGCTCGGGGCACAACGGAACCTACGGCGTAAAGCGGGAATTCCGCGATAAGTCGATGAAAATCGGCAAGCCGGTGTTTGCGCGCGTGCAGGCGAGCGCGGCGGACTTCTACGCCAGCGATTGTCCGATGGCAGGCCATCAGATCGAAAGCGGCCTGGAGAATCCGCAGCCGCCGACGCACCCGATGACGCTGCTGAGGATGGCCTATGGACTGTAAAGAAGCCCGCGGACGTGCAATACACGAGATTGCAAAGTGAAGAAATTGACGCGCCGCGACCTCATCAGCTTGGAGCAATACGCCGCCCAGCGTCCTCAATTACGCAGCGAGGCGATTGCCCACAAACAGCTGCGCAATGTCCAGGTTGGGCCCAACATGACCTGGTGCTTCGAGGACTACACCACGATACGCTACCAAGTCCTGGAGATGTTGCGCGCCGAAC
>JANYIY010000400.1 GCA_025358615.1 Gammaproteobacteria bacterium
CTATTCGCAAAGTGCGATCCGGCCTCCGGCAGCGGTGTTGCCAAGGCGCTGAATATCGTTTGAAATCCAACGGTGGCGAAACGCAAGGTTCCCAACGATCGCACAGCGGCATGTGCCGCGCCGGCATGGGCCGCCCCGGCAACGGCTAAGTCCGCTGCCGGCGCGGCGCTTGCCGACGTGGCCGATCGCGAACCCATGGCCGCTCAATTAATTCTGGGTACCGTGCCCTTAAGGCCGCCGCGCAAACTCGGTATCGAATAGCGCCTCGAGCTTCGAGTGCATGTCGCGCAGATTGCAGATTTTATCCGCCAGCTTCACTAGCTTTGCCTGATTGCTGATGCTAGACGCATGCAGCACCTGCTGGCGTTTGCGCTCGGCCTTTTTCAGTTTCTTGTCGTCCGTCACCTGCACGACGATCACGGCGACTTCGGCGCCGAAGTGATTCTTCAGCTCCTCGGCCGTCGTGTCCGTGTCCTCGATGGTGTCATGGAGCAGCGCCGCCATCAGCACGATCACGTCTCTGACCGCCGCTTCATTGGCCAGAACGTGGGCAAGCGCGATCGGATGATTGATGTACGGCGAAGCCTTCGCGTCCTTGCGCCGCTGGTCGCGATGCTTGAAAGCCGCAAAAGCGGCGGCGGATATGAACGCGGGCAGCGGCGGTGAATCGGGCAGATCCATGGCTTAGCCTGCACCCGGCAAGGCGGCGTTGCAAGGCGCACGAGGGCGGAACCGCGCGGGCGCCGAGCATGATCGGCAATCGATCGGTTAGTATGAACGAGGCGATCTCCCCCACCGCCGAACCCAAGGACCATTGACCGTGACGGATTCCGGACCAAGCTCGAGCGGCCTGCGCCATGGTTTGCGGCAGCGGCACATGACCATGATTGCCTTGGGTGGTGTCATTGGCGCCGGTCTTTTCGTCGGCAGCGGCGTAGTCATCAAGGCGGCCGGTCCTGCGGCGGTATTGTCATTCGTGATCACGGGACTGCTCGTGGTGCTGGTGATGCGTATGCTCGGTGAAATGGCCGTTGCGGTGCCGGCAGTGGGCTCCTTTTATGAATATGCCCGGCTTGCTTGGAGCGATCGGCCGCGGCTCGGACAGCTCGCCGGCTTTCTGACCGGCTGGATGTACTGGTATTTCTGGGTCATCGTCGTGGCCCTGGAGGCGGTCGCCGGCGCGGGGCTGGTTCGCTACTGGCTGCCCAATCAGCCGGCGTGGCTGATCAGCCTCACCGTCATGGTGTTGTTGACTCTCACCAATGTATTTTCCGTCAGATCGTACGGCGAATTCGAGTTCTGGTTTTCCTCGATCAAAGTTGCGGCCATCGCCGTTTTCTTGCTGCTGGCGGCACTGTATGTCCTCGGCCTGTGGCCCGGAGTCGCTCCGAACGTCGCAAACCTCACCGCACACGGCGGTTTCGCACCGAATGGCGTACTGCCCATTTTGACCGGCGCGGTCGCTGCGACAGGCTTTTACTTCGGCGCCGAAATCGTTTCCATCGCCGCCGCGGAGGCGGCCGAACCCGCGAAGGCGGTTGCCCGCGCCACGAACTCCGTTATCACGCGGGTACTGCTTTTCTACGTGGGTTCCATTCTCCTGGTCGTCTGCCTGGTGCCCTGGAATTCAGCGGCCATTAACACACCCTACGTCAGTGCCTTGAGTGCCATGCACATCCCGGCGGCGGCCCATATCATGAATGCGGTGGTGCTCACCGCAGTGCTGTCGGCGCTCAATTCGGGGTTGTATGCCTCATCACGAATGTTATTTGCGTTGACCCGGCACGGCGATGCGCCTCGCGCGCTCGCCACGCTCAGCCGCAACGGCGTGCCGACCCGTGCCATCCTGCTCGGCACCCTGTTCGGCTACAGCACGGTGGTCATGTCCTACGTCTCGCCCGACACCGTATTCGCTTTTCTGGTGAACTCTTACGGTACGGTGGCGATATTCGTGTACCTATTGATCGCGGTCTCGCAACTGCGGCTGCGTGCCCGCTTGGAACGAGAAGATCCGGCGCGGCTCCGCGTGCGCATGTGGGCCTATCCCTATCTGACTTATCTCGCGATCGCCGGCATGCTCGGCATTGTTCTCGCCATGGCCTTCATCCCCGAACAACGCACTCCGCTGGTATTCGGCTTCATCAGCCTTGGGATACTGCTGCTCGGATTCGTTGCACGGCTTCGCTTGGGGGCGCGTGAAAATATCACGTCTCTGTCTCTCGAACCCCATGAGTACCAGAACCTGTAGCGCGTCCGGTAGGCCGCGCGCTGCGCGCTAGCTAGAAAGGACGGTCGCCGATCACCGTCGCCCGATGCATGATGCGCCGTTCGGGCAGGTAGTCCGCGACGGCATAGTGATGCGTGATGCGGTTATCCCAAAATGCCACGTCGTCCACGCTCCAATGCCAGCGCAGCGTAAACTCCGGCCGCGCCGCATGGGCGAACAGGAAGGCCAGCAAGGCGTCGCTCTCGCGCGCGGTGAGCTCGTGAATGTGAGTGGTAAATCCCTCGTTGACGAACAGCGCCTTGCGCCCAGAGACCGGATGCGTGCGAACCACCGGATGGGTCACCGGTGGATGCTTTGCCACGGCGCGCTCATAGCGTTCTTTGAAGCCGGGATCCTGCCCCCAGCGTCCTGCGGGGAAGGACTTGACCACCGAGTGCTCCGCCGTCAGGCCTGCCAACAAGCCTTGCAGCGGCGCGGAAAGGGCATCGTAGGCGGCAAGATTGCTCGACCAGAGCGTGTCGCCGCCCGCGCTCGGCAGCTGCTTGGCGGCCAGGATACCGGCCAGCGGCGGCGTCTGGCTGAAAGTGACATCGGTGTGCCAGTTATCGTTATCGGGAAGAAACTCGCCGTGCGTGTCGAGCACCAAAATCTGCGGCAATTCAGGCAGCACCGGATAGATGGGATGTATATGCAGCTCGCCGAAGTTTGCCGCGAAGCGCACCTGTTGCTGTGGCGTGATCGGCTGGCCGCGGAAGAATAAAATTTGATGTTCGACCAGAAGCTCGCCGAGGCGGCCGATAGCCTCCGGGGGCAGATCCTCGGCAAGCGTGACGCCCTCAACGATGGCGCCTAGGGCGGGCGTGAGGCGGGATGTAGTGATGGCCATGCCGCATCATGCCACGCGTCGCCGCTGGTGTTAATCCGTGAACTCAAGCATGGTACTGAGATGAACCTTGCCGCGCGATGGTCGCTGGACCCGTCAGTCACCTATTTGAATCATGGATCATTCGGCGCCTGCCCATCCGCCGTGCTGGAAGCACAGGCGGCGTTGCGCCTGGAAATGGAGCGGGAGCCGGTGGATTTTCTGGTGAAGGCCCTGCCGCCGCGTCTCGACGCGGCAAGGCAAGCGCTGGCGATGTTTCTCAACGCCGACCCGCAAGATCTAGTCTTCGTTGCAAACGCCACTGCGGGGGTCAATGCCGTACTGCGCTCGCTGGCATTCGAGCCTGGAGATGAACTGCTTCTGACCAATCACACCTATGCGGCCTGCCGCAAGACCGTCGAGTTCGTGACGGCTCGAAGCGGCGCCCGGGTGGTGGTGGCGAACCTACCCTTCCCCTGCCGCCACGAGGATGAAATCGTGGCGGCGGTGCTGCAATGTGTCTCAGCGCGCACGCGCCTGGCGCTGCTCGATCATGTCACCAGTCCCACCGCGCTGATCCTGCCCATCGCGCGCTTGGTCGCAGACTTGCGAGCTCGAGGCGTCGATACGCTGGTGGACGGCGCACATGCGCCGGGCATGGTAGCGCTTGCTCTGTCGGACTTGGACGCGGCCTATTACACCGGCAACGCGCACAAATGGCTTTGTGCGCCCAAGGGAGCTGCCTTCCTGCATGTGCGCCGCGACCGGCAAGCCGCGTTGCATCCAACCGTCATCAGCCATGGGTACACGGCAGGGTTCCACGCGGAGTTCGACTGGACCGGCACCTTCGATCCGACGTCCTGGCTGTGCATCCCGACTGCGCTGCAATACATGGAGGGTCTGCTTCGCGGCGGCTGGCCGCAAGTGATGGCAACCAATCGCGCGCTCGCCTTGCAGGCACGTGCCTTGCTGCTGCAAGCACTCGCAGTTGCTGCGCCCTGCCCCGACTCGATGATTGGATCCATAGCGTCAATTCCCTTGCCGGCGGCGGCGGCGGGAGCGCCCGGCGCCCGGCTCGATAGCAAAGGCCTGCACGACTGGTTTCGCGAGCGCGGCGTGGAGACCTGGCTGTATCCACATCCGCTGCCTCTGCTGCGCATCTCCGCTCAGCTGTACAACAACCTAGGTCAGTTTGAGAAGCTGGCGCAACTCCTTGGGGAAGCACTGAATGACCGCTGAGCAGAATCAGCCGCCGATCCGGGCGCGCCTGTCGACCTTCGACACCGCCATGGTGGTGTTCAGCCTGGTGGTGGGCATCGGAATCTTTCGCACCCCGACCATCGTTGCGGACGCGGCCGGCAGCACCGCGCTGTTTTATACGGCCTAGATTCTGGCTGGGGTCATCAGCCTGATCGGTGCCCTGACCTTCGCCGAAATCGGCGCACGCTACCCGCGGGCCGGTGGTTACTACCGTGTGGTTGCGGACAGCTACCATCCAACGCTGGCCTTCATGTTGAACTGGTCGCAGACGCTGATGCAAGGTGCGGGCGCGGCGGGCGTGGCATTCATCGGCGCCGAATATCTGATGCCGGTGCTGCTGCCGCCGCAGTGGCGCACGCCGCACGCATCGCTGGTACTGGCCTGCGCAACCATGCTCATCCTGTTGAGCTTGAACTACCGCGGCGTGAAGCCCGGCGCGCACGTTCAAAATCTGCTCTCGCTCCTGAAGATCGCCATGATCGTCGGTCTCGCGGCGCTGGCCTTGCTGCTTGCGCCGCGCGCGTCCATCGTAGAGCCGGTAGTGGCGGGACACTCCGGACTGCGCCTGGCATCGGCGCTGATTCCCTGCTTCTACGCCTACGGCGGCTACCAGCTGACCATGAATCTCGGCGCGGACCTCAAGGATGCGCGCCGACGCTTTCCGCTCGCCATCACGGCCGGCATGATCACTGTCGTCGGCCTGTATCTATTGCTCAATTTCTCCTATCAACGAGTGCTCGGGATCAGTGGTATCGCGGATTCGAAGCTGGTGGCGGCGGCGCTGTCGCGTGCCACTTTCGGGCCCTCCGGCGAAGTGCTGATCTCCATCGCCGTGTTCCTGTCCGCGGCGGGCTTCGTCAACGCCACCATCATCCAGATGCCACGTAGCTTCTATGCCATGGCGCAGGACGGCGTGCTGCCCAAGGCATTCCTGCGCGTAAATCCGACCACTCAGGTACAGGAAGTGGGCCTGCTGTTCTTCGGAATCACGATGCTGGTGCCGGCGTTTCTGCTCGGATCATTCGCGAAGCTGCTGAACTACGTGATGCTGACCGACACTTTGACGCTCGCCGTGGTGGCCTCGACGCTGTTCGTGTTACGGCGCCGGCACACGGGTGACGGCGGTTTCTCCATGCCGGGATATCCTTTGCTCCCCGCCGTCTACATCATGTGTCTGCTCGGCGTCGCCGTGCGATTGTTCAGCGTAGAGCCTGGCCTCGCGATGGCGGTCATTGTCATTTTACTCTCCGGCTGGCCGCTTTTTCGCCTCGGGCAGCGGATATTCGGCGGTAATCCGCCGTAGCTGCCCGCCGCAAGGCCTGCACGGCAGCCCGCTAGGCCCGTTGCCGCATGCGGCGCACAGTGGCGTCGAACACGAGCCGCGCCACTCCGATGCCGCTGCCCAAATCGGTGGCCACGTCGCGGCAGCGCTCCTTGACCGCCTCGCTCAAGCTTACGTCCTCACCGCCGAGCGCACCCGCCTGACATTGCACCTCCGCAGCGCGCTGCACCGTCCACAGCAACATGAAGGTGCTGGGAATGTCACGTTCGCAGACCGCGATACCATGATTGCGCAATACCAGCACATGCTTGTCGCCGAGGCTCTGGAGCATGCGGCCTCGTTCGTCGGCATAGAGTGTAATACCCTCAAAATCGTGGTAGCCGACGCGGCCATAAAATTGGGCCGCATAGAAATTGTTGTGATCGAAACCGCCGCGCTTCATGGCGACCGCCGACACGGCGGTGGTATGCGTATGGGCGACGCATGCCACATCGGGGCGCGACTCGTGGATCGCACCGTGCAGGGCGAAGCCTGCGGGGTTGGCGGGATATTGGGCAGGTTCGATCAGCCGGCCGTCGACCCCCACTTTGAGCAGGTTTTCCGGAGTTATTTCTGCGTAGTTGAGGCCGAAAGGGTTCACCAGATAGTGGTGTGCCGGGCCGGGTAGGCGTACCGAAATATGATTGAAAATCATTTCGGTCCAGCCGAGAAAATCAATGAGAAGATAAAAATCGGTGAGCTCGCACCGCAGGCGCCACTCCTCGGCGTCCATGGTGGGCAGCGGTAAGCGCGTCGGCATCATGGTGAACGCTCCTCTCATTGGGCCGGTGAAATCCCTGCAGGGATTATGGCCGTCGCGCAGGTATTCGTCCATGATACCTATTTACGGGAGCTAACCATGGCCGGCCTCGACCGCTATTTCGCTCGACTACGCAACCTCGACATGACGTATCGGGCCGTTCTCGGATTGCTCATCGTGCCGCTGCTCGCAATCATGAGCGACGCGGCGCGTCCTGCGGATGCGCCGAATAGCTCGGCACATCGCATCACGCCGCTCAAGGACGCGCCATTCGCACAGGACGATGACGTCAAATGCCTGCAAGGGGCGCTGGAGAACGGCAATCCGGACACGGGTCCCTCAACCTTTCTATTAAAGGCGCCGGCCGGCTGCCAAGTGGCGCCGCACTACCATACGGCGGAAGAGCAACTCATCGTCATCCGCGGCAGTGTGACCACCGGCATGCAAGGAATGCGCGACGTCACGCTCACGGCAGGCGGCATCGCCGTCATGCCCGGCAAAGCCGTTCATTGGTTCAGCTGCAGCGGCAAAGATTCCTGTTTGATGGCGGTAACTTTCAACCAAAAGTACGACATCGTCTGGGTCGGCGCGGCGGCGGCCAAGGCAGCGACGCCGGCCGCGCAACGCTAACAGTGATTTTGTGCGTATGAACGCGCCCGTCGCACCGCGCCGCAAGGCCGCGTTGGCCTTTATCTTTGGCACCCAATTAGCGGGCCTCGCTCCATTCCGGAAAGGCGCCTATGGCATCCACATAATTGTGAATCACATCCGTGTGCGCATCCTCCTGCCAGCCGCCGGGCACCGGGTTTTTGAACAGATCGCGCGGACGACCCCGCTCGTCGATCGAGTAAATCGTGAAATCGAGCGCAGACCGAGCTTCATCGGCCAGGGCCGCGGAACCGGTGGCCTTCGCGTAGAGAGCGAGCACCGCACCGAAGGTCGAGTTAATGCCGCCCCATGCCTGCTTATCCTCGTCCTGCTCGTGACAAACGCTGATACCGAATTCCATGTGAGTGAAAGTCGCGCGCACGAATTCAATCAGCGACGCACAGTCGGTGGACCAGTCTGCACTGAGCAGCTCGCGCTTCTCGAGCAGATACCGTGCCAAATTTAACGGCGCCCAAGCGGTCCGATTGGTGGACGTATCGTGATCCTCGAAGAATTGGGCGAATAGGCTGCCATCGCCTGCAGCGCTGGGAATTTGCAAGTCGCTGATCCAATGCCACAGCGACTGGCGCGGCGCCGCGAACTCCTCGTACCCTTGCGCCAGCAGTTCATCGTAGAGCCGCAGCACATAGGTCATGTTCCCCGACACGGGTCCGCGCGCATCGCCGTTGCGATAGTCCACGCGAAACGGCCAGGGGGAACGAAACGCGTCGCCGTCAAGCTGATTCGCCGCCAGGACTCGCGCGTTCTGCAAGGCTTGGTTTAAGTACACTCGTGCGCCGGTGGCCTTGAAAAGCTCGGCCAGCGCGAAGCCTGCAATGCCGCCCTTGTCAGGCTCGATCTCGTAGGGGCGATCGGCCTGCGAGCCGCAGTCCTCCGGCAGCGGAAACTTTACCCGCGTGCCGGTCGAGCGCGTAAACGCAGGATATGTCCCGAGGCGCGGCGTGAGCGATTCCTTCACCAAGTACTCGCCCATGGCGCATGCCGTCGCAAGGTATCGCGGATCTTGCTTGTTTCGCAGTTCGTAATATTTGAGATAGGAAAGAATGCCCATGCCGTTCTGTGTCGCCGGTATGGTGTCGGTGCGTTCGGCTATCGGAGTCCAGTCGGCGTCGAGAAAGGTTGCCAGCACGAAGCGCGGGTATCCGTGGTCCGACGGACAGTGCTGGTAGAAATTCATCTCCAAGTCGAGAGCTGCGTTCCATGACGTCCAGGGCTTGAGCTTGCCCTGCGCATCGAAACTCGCGGCGTGTCCGGCGATGGCGACCGGCTGACTATTCGGATCGCTCATCGGCGGCCCGCGAATTCGCCGCGGCCTTGAATCGTCGGCCAGTAATAAGGCTCGTAAATCATCTCGCCCCCCCCCGTGACAGCCCCTAACGCCGCCGCATCGGCTAAACTTAGCGGCGGCAGAAATCGATAACAACCATGGCCACCATCACCGCATCTGAAATCGGCGCCCGGCTCGACCGGCTGCCGTCCTCGCGCGCGCTTTGGC
>JANYIY010000415.1 GCA_025358615.1 Gammaproteobacteria bacterium
TTCATCGGCGACCGCGGATTGCTGGGCGTGGAACTGGGCCGGCGCATGCAGAGCGCCGAACGGCTGACTCAGGGCAACACCGGACTGCGGCTGATCGTCGCCATGGCCTATGGCGGCCGCTGGGATATGACGCAGGCCTGCCGCTCGATCGCCGCCGAAGCAGCCGCCGGCACGCTGGCAGCGCAAGACATCGATGAGGCGCTGATCGCCGAACGTTTGGCATTGGCTGGGATTCCCGATCCCGACCTTCTGATTCGAACCGGCGGTGAACGGCGCATCAGCAATTTCTTACTGTGGAATCTTGCCTACACCGAGCTGTATTTTTGCGATGAGTTGTGGCCGGAGTTCTCGCCGGTGCACCTGGATGCCGCCTTCGAATTCTTTACGCGGCGCGAACGCCGCTTCGGCAAGACGTCAGGTCAGCTCGCGGCTCAAGCCGATGTTTGAGACAGCCAATGCTTAGGACAAGGATACTGACCGCGGCCGTGCTTGCCTGCCTACTGCTTGCGGGTCTATTTCTGCTGCCGGCGCCTTGGGCTGTACTGTGCTTTGGCGCCGTATTCATCATCGGCGCCTGGGAGTGGGGCGGATTCGGCACCCTGCAAGGCGTTGCATCGCGGGCCGCCTACGCGGCCGGAGTCGGTCTGCTGCTGCTGCTCACCTGGCGCTGGACCGCGGATCGGCAACACCTGTTGCTACTGCTGGACGCGGCCTGCGCATGGTGGGTGATCGCGCTGCTATGGCTGTCATTGGCTCCCTCCCGGCATCATCCAGCGCTCGCGCTGGTCTGCGGGCTGCCGGTGTTGGTGCCGGCTTTCGTCAGCCTGGCAAGGCTCGACGCCAGCAGCGGAGGCTTGGCGCGCGGCCCACAGCTGGTCCTATGGCTGGTGCTCTTGGTGATCGCCGCCGACATCGGGGCGTATTTCGCGGGACGTAGTATGGGAAAGCGAAAATTGGCGCCGCGCGTGAGTCCAGGCAAGACCTGGGAAGGGGCGCTCGGCGGCCTTTTGATGGTGGCGTTGGTGGCATGGCTCGGCGCCCTGCATTTTGGGATGGCGCTGCCTTCGACTCTGCTCTTCGGTTGCGCGGTAGGGATTTTCTCCATTGTTGGCGATTTGACCGAGAGCATGTTCAAGCGCGCCGCCGGCTTGAAGGACAGCGGGACGTTGCTGCCCGGACATGGCGGACTGCTCGACCGGATCGACAGCGTGACCGCCGCAGCTCCCCTGTATGCTCTGGGATTGTTCGGCTCCGGTGTGATCCCGTGAGCGCGCAGCAGAACCTCGCCATCTTGGGCTCCACGGGCAGCATCGGGCGCAGCACGCTGCAGGTCGTCGCCCTGCATCCGGAGCGCTTCCGGGTGACGGTGCTGGGTGCGCATGGCAGCTGGCAGGCCATCGTCGAGCAGGCAAAGCAATTCAGTGCCGACACCGTGGTGCTGGTGGATCCTGAAGCGGCCGCCCAGGCGCGCAAAGCGCTGCGCGATTGCGGATCGGCCACCCGCGTGGAAAGCGGCGCCGAGGCCATGGCTGAGGCGGTCGCAGCCGCCAATGTCGACGTGGTGATGGCGGCCATCGTGGGAGCGGCCGGGTTATCGACGACCCTCGCCGCCGTGCGCGCCTCGAAGCGCGTGCTGCTCGCCAACAAGGAAGCCTTGGTCATGGCCGGCCCGTTGATGATGGACGAGGTGCGGCGCGCGCATGCGCAGATCATTCCCATCGACAGCGAACACAATGCGATATTCCAATGCATGCCGGCGGCCTTTCTTCCCGGGGACGTAGCGCGCGGGGTAATTCGCGTGATTTTGACCGCTTCCGGGGGACCGTTTCGCTGCACGGACGTGAGTACTCTGCACAATGTCACGCCGGACGAGGCCTGCGCGCATCCGAAGTGGAAAATGGGACGCAAGATCTCGGTGGACTCCGCCACGTTGATGAACAAGGGTCTCGAAGTGATCGAAGCGACGCTGTTGTTCGGCCTGCCGGAATCGCAGGTCGACGTGATCGTTCACCCGCAAAGCGTGGTTCACTCGCTGGTCGAATAT
>JANYIY010000436.1 GCA_025358615.1 Gammaproteobacteria bacterium
AGCCGCCTGCGACGCCGTCAATGCCACCCGCGCCGCCGGCGGCCGGGTGATTGCAGTCGGCACCACGGTGTTCAAGTGCGCGCCCAATATTTCGCCACATTTGTCCAGGTGCCGTAGATAACTGCGGCTGTAGTTGCGGCAGGTGTAGCACTCACATCCCTCTTCGATGGGCCGCAAATCCTTTTGATAAACGGCGTTGCGTATATTGACCACGCCGGTCCGGGTGAAAAGATGCGCATTGCGGGCATGACGGGTCGGCATGACGCAGTCGAACATGTCGATGCCGCGGCGCACCGCCTCGATGATGTCCTGCGGCCGTCCCACCCCCATCAGATAGCGCGGTTTGCGCAGCGGCATGAGCGGCATCAGTGCCTCGAGCACCAGGCTGCGCTCTGCTTCGCTCTCACCCACCGCCAGGCCGCCGACGGCGTACCCTGCAAAGCCGATTTCCTCCAGGGCGGCCAGCGACGCCGCACGCAACTGCGGGAAAATACCGCCCTGCACAATGCCGAACAAAGTGCCGGGGGGTGGGGTGCGGTAGTACTCCGCGTAGCCGCGTGCCGCCCAGCGCATCGACAATTCCATGGAAGCGCGCGCCTCCTCCTCGGTGGCCGGATACGGCGTGCATTCATCGAAGCTCATGGCCACATCGGCGCTTAAGGCACGTTGAATACGCATGGATTCCTCCGGCGACAGGAACACCTGCGCGCCGTCGACCGGCGAGCGAAAATGCGCGCCTGCTTCGGTGATCTTGCGCATCTCCGCCAGGCTCCACACTTGGAAGCCGCCCGAATCGGTAAGGATGGGCCGCCGCCAGTGCATGAAGCGATGCAATCCCTGATGCGCCTCGATCACCTCAAGGCCCGGCCGCAGATACAGATGAAAGGTATTGCCGAGCACGATCTCGGCGCCGATGCTTTCCAAATCCTCCGGCGTCATCGCCTTGACGGTGCCGTAGGTGCCCACCGGCATGAACGCCGGCGTCTCGACGTTGCCGCGTGGAAATTCGAGGCGGCCGCGCCGCGCGCCGCCATCTTGCGCCAACAGCTCGAAGCGCATCGGTCCTAAGGCGGCGGAGCTCATGCGCGCGGCACAGCCGCTGGCGACGGGGTCAGAAACATCGCGTCACCGTAGCTGAAAAACCGATAGCGCGCCTGCACGGCGTGCGCGTAAGCCGCCAGCAGCGCTTCACGTCCGACGAAGGCCGAGCACAGCATGAGCAGCGTTGACTCCGGCAAATGGAAATTGGTGACCATGGCATCCACCGCGCGGAACCGGTGGCCGGGCTTTATAAAAATGCGCGTGGCTCCGCGGAACGGCGCAATGCAACGGCCGTCGTCCGCCGCTGCAGAGCCGTGGCCCCCGTCCATTGCCGCCGCCGTCTCGAGACTCCTCACCACCGTGGTGCCGACTGCAATCACCCGGCCGCCGGCGGCGCGGGTGGCATTGACGGCGTCGCAGGCGGCTTGCGGCACTTCCAGGAATTCCTCATGCATTTCGTGCGCATCGACGTCGTCCGCCCGCATCGGCTGAAAAGTACCGGCGCCCACATGCAGCGTGACGAAGGCATGGCGTATCCCGCGCTCTTTGAGCGCCGCAAAAGTCGCGCCGTCGAAATGCAGGCCCGCGGTGGGCGCAGCGACCGCACCCAGCACCCGCGCGTACACGGTCTGGTATCGATCCCGATCAGCGCTCTCAGGCGCGCGCTCGATGTAGGGCGGCAACGGCATCTCACCGTGGTCTTTGAAAAAGTTCTCCACCGCACATGAGAAACGCAGGTGAAACAAACCGCCCTGTCGGCCTAGCATGCTTGCAGTATGGCCACCGGGCAGTTTGACCAGCGCATCCTGCCGCAAGCCTTTGCTGGCCCTGAGGTGCACCAGCGCAGTGTCCGCCGTCAGTGCGCGTTCGAGCAGGATCTGGACCCGCCCGCCGCTCTCCTTTACGCCGAAAACCCGCGCCGGAATCACGCGTGTATCGTTGAACACCAGCAGATCCTCGGCGCGCAGCAATCCTGGAAAATCGCGAAAATCCCCGTCCCGCAAGCGTCCGGACGCACCGTCCAGCAGCAGCATCCGGCTGGCGGAGCGTGTCTCGGTGGGCCGTTGTGCAATGAGTTCCGGGGGAAGATCGAAGTGAAAATCGGTGCGCAGCATTGAAGATAATTCTACCAAGAGCGCCAATCGCATATAATGGGCGGCCTGGCATGCCCGGATGGCGGAACTGGTAGACGCGCCGGACTCAAAATCCGGTCCTTTTGCGAGGGTGTGGGTTCGATTACCTCTCCGGGCACCAGATTTTTTTAGAGTGTAACCTTTGAATTTCTGCAGCAACTGCGGCTCACCGGTCGAATTCAAGGTCCCTGCCGGGGACCACTTGCCGCGCTTCATATGCCCGAGCTGCGGCATGATTCACTACAAGAACCCGCTGTTGGTATTGGGCTGCGTGCCCGAGTGGCAGGGCAAGATCCTGCTGTGCCGCCGCGCCATCGAACCGCGGTTGGGTTTTTGGACCGTGCCGGCCGGGTTCATGGAGAACGGCGAGACCTTGCAAGCCGCGGCGGCGCGGGAATGTTACGAAGAGGCACTGGCGAAGGTCGAGATTGGTTCCTTGTTGGCGGTGGCCAGCGTCACCGGCGCCAGCCAGGTGCATGTGATGTTTCGCGCCAAATTGCTGCTGCCCGAATTTGCGCCGGGCCCTGAGAGCCTGGAGGTCGGGTTGTACGACGAGACCGAGATTCCCTGGGATAAGCTGGCGTTTCCCAGCGGCGAGTTCACGCTGCGCAAGTACTACGAGGATCGCGCCGCGGGGCGCGAGGATCATCATTTCGTCGAATTGAGCCGCCGCCTCAAATCCTAGGAGCCTGTCTTAAGCCGCCGGCCCCGCTGCGGCGGGATCGAACGTCGACGGCTGTGGCAGAATAGTCATCACGTTCAACAGGTCAAGAAGGGTAAGTCATGGCATTCGTGGTCACCGAAAGCTGCATCAAGTGCAAGTATATGGATTGCGTGGAGGTCTGCCCGGTGGACTGCTTTCACGAAGGGCCGAATTTTCTGGTGATCGATCCCGATGAATGCATCGACTGCACGCTGTGCGAACCGGAGTGCCCAGTCGAGGCCATTTTCTCCGAAGAAGAAATTCCGGACGGTCAGGAGAGTTTCTTGAAGCTGAACGCGGAGCTGGCCAAGAAGTGGCCGGTGATCAGCGAGAAGAAGGACGCGCCGGCCGATGCCAAGCAATGGGAGGGCGCCCCGGATAAGCTCAAGCTGCTCGAGCGCTAGCCGCCTAACGCTTCGCCAGCTGCAAATCCTTGATCTGCTGCACCAGCTCGCGCGGCGGCATGTAGCCGGAGATGTAGTCGCCGCGTTCCGTGAGAATGGCGGGCGTGCCATGCACTCCGATGCTTTGACCCAGAGCGTACTCACGTGCAACCGGGTTTGCATCGCAGATCTTGGTCAGATCCACAGTGGCGCCGGCCTTGGCGCGCGTGAACGCCTCGTTGCGATCCGCCGAACACCACACCGCCTCGGCCTTCTTCCAGCTTTCCGTATTCGGCCCGGTGCGCGGGAAAAACATGTACCGCACGCGCACGCCTAGACGGTTGAGCTCAGCCATCTCGCTGTGCAGCTGGCGGCAGTAGCCGCAGTCAACGTCGGTAAACACCGTGATGGTGTACTGCGGATTTTTCGGCCCAAATATCACCATCTGCGATTCGGGCACGCTGTTGATCAACGCCAAGCGCGCATGCGTGCGCAGATCCTCGCTGAGATTCTCGCGCGTATCCATGTCGTACAAATTGCCGTCGAGAAAGTACTTGCCGTCGGCGGTCATGTAGCTGATCTCGGTTCCCTGCATGAACTGGTACAGACCGGCGACCGGCGACGGCTGCAAATCCTCCAGCTTGGCTCCGGCCGGCAACAGTTTGAGCAGGGCGACCCGCGCATCCGCGGCTAGGGGTTCGGGAACCGGGTGCGCAGGTTCAGGCGTCGACGCATGCACGGCCGCGGCGGTGCACAAGCCCAAAGTGAAGGCGGCGAGGAATCTCAACATTTTTAAGGCTCCAGCGGGGACTTGACCGTTCGACCCCGTTGCGGGCCCTTAGGTTCACGCGATTCTAGCAGGCACGCTCCTAGCCGCGGGGATGGTGCTGCGAATGCAACTCTTTCAGGCGCTCGCGGGCCACATGGGTGTAGATCTGCGTCGTCGACAGGTCGCTATGGCCCAGCAGCATCTGCACCACACGCAAATCCGCCCCGTGATTCAACAAGTGAGTCGCGAAAGCATGCCGCAAAGTATGCGGCGAGAGTTCCTTCTCGACACCGGCCTTCTTCGAGTAGCGTTTGATGATGTGCCAAAACGCCTGGCGCGTCATCCGGTCGCCCCGCCGTGTGGGAAACAAATAATCCGTCTGCCGTTCCAGCAATATTTCGGCGCGCGGCCCCTGCATGAATTGCTGCAGCCACTTCACCGCCTCGTCGCCCAACGGAATCATGCGTTCGCGGTTGCCCTTGCCGACCACGCGCATGACGCCCTGATTCAAGTTCACTTGATTGTGCTTCAGGCTCACCAGTTCGGAGACGCGCAGGCCCGTGGCGTACAATACCTCGAGCATGGTGCGGTCGCGATGCCCCAGCGGGTCCGAGACGGTGGGCGCTTCCAGCAGGGAGTCGACCTCGGCTTCGCTCAGCGATTTGGGAAGCGATCGGCCAATTTTCGGCATGGCGATTTGCGCCGTCGGATCGAGCTCTATCAGACCCTCGCGCACCATGAAGCGAAAAAAGCGCCGAAAGCTCGACAGTTGCCTGGCTGTGGATCGGGGCCTGGAGCCGCCCTCGACGCGCGCGGCGATGAAACCCAGTAATTCGATGCGCGTGGCTTTGAGTAGTGCGCTGTCGCGCTCTTCCAGCCAGCGTGCCAATGCGGTCAAATCGGCGCGGTAGGCGGCTAGAGTATTGGCCGACAGGCCGCGCTCCAGCCACACTGCATCGAGAAAGCGTTGCAGGGCGGGATCCGCCGGTTCGCGGACAGCCGCTACCGCTGCGCCTGAGGTGCGTGTATAAACCGTGCGTTTCAAAGCGGTCGCCATAAGTTTTTTGCGTGGGTTGTGCGCACGAAATGGTGCTTTTACACGCCTAACGGGGGCCAGTATGCGAGGGGTGCCGGCAGGTCGGCGTGACCAGAATCACAGTACAGTTAAGTATTAACATAAGGGAGAACCAGATCACAGAAGACAAGCGGACCGGCCCTCGCAGGGGCCTGCAATGGCTGTATACCGCCTACTGCCTGGTGCTGTTTACGGCCATAGGATTGACCGTGTTGGTGATCAATCTGTTCCTGCCTAGCCTGCGCGCGCGCCGCCTGGTGGCCGGCACAGCGTCGCGCGAATTCCTGCGCGCCGCCGGCATGCGCTTCACCGTGGAAGGCTTGGACCGGCTGCCCGCCACACCCTGCGTGGTAGTGGCCAATCACGCCAGCTACATCGACGCCCTCGCCGCCGCCGCGGCGCTGCCGCCTGATTTTGCCTTCGTTATCAAGAAGGAAATGATGCACGTGCCGCTGGCCGGCCTGTTGCTGCGGCGCCTGGGATCGCAATTCGTCGAGCGTTTCAACCGCCACAAGGGCGGGGTGGATGCGCGCCGGGTACTGAAGCTTGCCGCCAGCGGCCAGTCGCTGGTGTTCTTTCCCGAGGGCACCTTCGACGAGACCCGCCAGATCGGCAAATTTCTGGGCGGAGCGTTTACGACGGCGGCGCGCTCCAACATGCCGGTGGTGGCCATGGCCATTCACGGTACGCGCAATGTTTTCCCGCCCGGCAGTATGCTTGCTCACCGCCTGCCGATTCGCGTCCAAATCCTTGAGGTCTTGAGTGCCCGCGATGCCAGCCAACGCAGCCGCGAGCTGATCGCCGAGGCTGTGGGCGAGCCGCTCGCGCCCTGAAGCTCACGGGCGAGTACGGGCTCGCGTGACCGACCCGGTTATACTATTGGCACCCCCACAACGGAAATTCTTCATGACCTCCGATCCAGTCGTTATCTTGAGCGCCCGCCGCACCCCGGTAGGTACCTTCCAAGGCGCTTTCGCCACGCTCACCGCCCCGCAATTAGGCTCGGTTGCCATCAAGGCCGCACTCGCGGATTCTGGACTGGCAGCCTCGCAGGTCGACGAAGTCATCATGGGCTGCGTGCTCGCGGCCGGAATCGGCCAGGCACCGGCGCGTCAGGCCGCCATCGGCGGCGGTATTCCTGCAAGCGTCCCCTCCACCACCGTCAACAAGATGTGTGGATCGGCCATGCGCGCCGTGATGCTGGCCTGCGACCAGATTCTCGCCGGCTCCGCCAAAGTCGCCGTCGCCGGCGGCCTCGAGTCCATGACCAATGCACCCTACCTCCTGCCCAAAGCACGCGCCGGCTACCGCATGGGCAACCAAGAGGTGCTCGACCACATGTTCTTCGACGGCCTGCAGAGTCCCTGGGACGGCCAGCTCATGGGCTGTTTCGCCGAGGCCACTGCAGAGAAATACAACTTTACCCGCAAGGCTCAGGACGATTTCGCGGCCGAGTCGCTGCGCCGCGCGCTGGCGGCCATCAACAGCGGTGCTTTCGCGGCCGAGATCGCTGCTGTCACCGCCAAGACCCGCAAGGGCGAGACCTTGATAGACAAGGACGAGACGCCCTTTACCCTGGACCTCGCCAAGATCCCGACGCTCAAACCCGCGTTCAAGAAAGACGGCACCGTGACCGCGGCCAGTTCTTCCGGAATTTCCGACGGCGCGGCAGCGCTGGTGCTGACCCGCGAGTCCTTCGCGGCCGCTCAGGGCAGGAAGCCGTTGGCGCGCATCCTCGGCTATTCCAGTTTCGCGCGCGAGCCCGAATGGTTCACGCTGGCGCCGGTGGGCGCTGTCGCCAAATTGCTGGCGCAGCTCAATTGGCAGGCCAAGGATGTAGATCTGTTCGAAATCAACGAAGCCTTCGCCGCAGTGCCCATGGCCGTCATGAAGGATTTAGGGTTGGAGCATGAGAAGGTGAACGTCAACGGCGGTGCCTGCGCGCTCGGACATCCGATCGGCGCCACCGGCGCGCGCATCATGACCACCCTGCTCTACGCGCTGCGGGCGCGCGGCAAGCAACGCGGCATCGCCAGCCTCTGCATAGGCGGCGGCGAGGCCACTGCGATCGCCATCGAACTAATCTAAAGGGTCCGGGTAGTTCGCATGAGCGCCACGGTCCAGACCACGATTGCCGAAGGCGTTGCGCGCATTACGCTCAATCGCCCCGAGAAGCGCAATGCCTTGGACCGGGCGACCATTGCCGCGCTGACGGCGGAGTTGCGCAGCTGCGCCGGCAATGACGCGGTACGGGTGGTACAAATTACCGGTGCCGGCAGCGCCTTTTGCGCGGGCGCCGACCTTACCGAGATGCAAAGCCAAGCGCGTGCGGGTGAAGCAGCCAATCTCAAAGACGCCGAGCAGCTGGCGGCACTCTTCGCCGTGCTCGATTCCCTGCCGAAACCTACGCTGGCACGGGTCAACGGCGACGGCTATGGCGGAGCGCTCGGGCTCCTGGGAGCCTGCGACATCGTGGTGGCCGCGGATCAGGCCAAGTTCGCCTTCACTGAAGTCCGGCTCGGGATCATGCCTGCGGTCATTTCGCCGTTCGTGCTCGGCAAAATCGGCGAAAGCGCGGCGCGGCGCTATTTCCTGACCGCCGAGGTGCTGTCTGCCGCAGACCTTCAGGGCATGGGATTGGTACACGAAGTAGTACCGGGCGGCCTGCTCGACTCGAGCTGTACGCGCTTTGTCGAAGCGCTGCTCAAAGGCGCGCCAGGCGCCCAGAGCGAAATCAAAGCGCTAATTCGTGATGTCGCCCATGGCAGCGCCCGGGAACGGGCGACCGTCGCCACCGAGGCCGCCGCCCGCCTGGCGCGCCTGCGCGTACAAGCGGAAGCCCAGGAAGGCTTTGCAGCTTTCTTCGCCAAGCGCAAGCCTAACTGGCGACGGGAATAAGCAGTGGGGCGGGCGTCCTTGCCCAAACCATGCCCAAATCCCTTGGCCATCCTGGAAGCCGGCGTCCGTGGCCTGTCAACATGGGTGTCCCCACTAGGTAAAGCGATGTCACTGCGAATATCCCCTCATCGGTTGTCCACCTGGTGGATTGCTGTCCGGTTAGCGGGTTTGTGATCTACTATGCGCCGCTTTACTTTGGCACCTTTTCCGGGCGTGATTGCGCCCCAACCTCGATTTTAGGGCTCAATTGATGAACGAAACCCCGCGCGACGTCATGGAATATGAGGTGGCTATTGTGGGCGCCGGCCCTGCCGGGCTCGCCGCCGCTATCCGCTTGAAACAGCTGAAGCCTGACATGAGCGTATGCGTGCTGGAAAAGGCTGCAAGCCTCGGAGCCCACTCTTTGTCCGGTGCGGTGCTGGAACCGGGGCCCCTTGACGAATTGCTACCCGATTGGCGCAAACAGGCTCCGGCTGTTTGCGTCCCCGCCACGCGCGATGAGTTCCTGTTCATGACCCGCCGCAAGCGGTTCCGGCTGCCCACCCCGCCGCAGATGGCCAACCACGGCAACTTCATCATCTCACTGGGCCAATTGGTGCCCATTCTCGGCCAGGAGGCGGAAAAGCTCGGCGTCGACGTATTCGCCGGCTTTGCGGCGGCAGAGGCCTTGTTCGATGACGCCGGCGCAGTGAAAGGGGTGCGCATCGGCGACATGGGCGTTGCAAAGGATGGCCGCCCCGGACCTAATTTCGCGCTGGGACCGGAGATTCACGCCAAGCTCACCCTGTTTTGCGAGGGCTGCCGTGGCAGCGTCTCGAAGCAATTGATCAAGCGTTTCAAACTCGATGCAGGCAAGTCGCCGCAAACCTATGGCCTGGGATTCAAGGAGCTGTGGCAGCTGCCGCCGGGACGTGTACAACCCGGCCTGATTCAGCACACCCTAGGCTGGCCGCTCGATACCAATACCTATGGCGGTAGTTTTCTCTACCACCTCAACGACGATCGTGTGTACGTCGGTTTTGTCATCGGCTTGGATTATGCGGATCCGCGTTTCAAGCCCTTCGAGGCCTTTCAGCAGTACAAGAATCACCCCGATATCAAGAGTCTGCTCAAGGGTGGGGAAATCATCGCCGGCGGCGCGCGCACCGTGATCGAAGGCGGATATCAATCCATGCCCACCCTCGAAATGCCCGGCGCCATGCTGGTAGGCGACGCCGGCGGCACGCTCAACACGCCCAAGATCAAGGGCATTCATCAGGCCATACGGTCCGGCATGACCGCTGCGGCTCATTTCGTCGAGCACGGCAGCAGTGCCGGCTTCGACCAGCGCTGGCGCGAATCGACCGGCGGCCGCGAATTACACAAGGTGCGCAATATCAGGCCCGGATTCCGCCGCGGCCTGTGGCTTGGCCTCGCCAACGCCGCGCTCGAAACCGCCACCTTCGGGAAATTGCCGTGGACCCTCGACAATCACGCCGACGATACGGCGTTGCAGCGCCTCGCCGACTACGCATCGCCGCACCGCGACTGGGGCGAGCGCGAATTGCCGCCGCGCGATCGGTCGGCGTTCGTATTTTTTGCCGCCACCACTCACGATGAGAACCAGCCCGTGCATCTGCACGTCGCCGACACCACGCTGTGCGCAACACGCTGTGTGCAGGACTTCGGCAACCCGTGCACGAATTTCTGTCCGGCGAACGTCTACGAAATGATCGACGACGGCAAGGGCGGAAAGAAATTGCAAATCAATGCCTCCAACTGCGTGCATTGCAAAGCCTGCGACATCAAAGAGCCCTACCCAGGTCAGATCACCTGGGTGACTCCGGAGGGCGGTTCCGGTCCCAACTACCAGAGCCTGTAGCCACGCTGCCAATGGAGATGGATCTCAAGCCGGTGGAATCGCGCCTGCGGGAACTGGTTGCCTCACAGCGGCTGGAATTCGATCCGGCGCAGCTGGCAGCAGCACAGCGGCTCGACGCCTTGAGCGCAGCGCTGCGGGAGTCGTCCAAATCCTTGAGCGAAACATTGCGCGCACACCTGCCGTGGCTGCCGGCGGCGTCCGGCAGCGCGCCGCGCGGCCTCTATCTCTGGGGCAGCGTCGGCCGCGGCAAGACGCTGCTGATGGACTGGTTCTACGAGTCGCTGCCTTTTTCGCGCCGCGAACGCACGCATTTTTATCGCTTCATGCGCCAAGTACATACGGAGCTGCGCGCCGTGACGCAGCGCGAGAGGCCGCTCGATGTCGTCGCGCAGCGGCTGTCGCAGTCGGCGCGGGTCATTTGTCTGGACGAATTCTTCGTCGCGGACATTGCGGATGCCATGATTCTTGCCGGCCTATTCGAGGGCCTTTTCCGCCGCGGCGTGACACTGGTCGCCACATCCAATGCAGCGCCCGACGAACTGTATAAGGACGGCCTGCAGCGCCAACGCTTCCTTCCGGCAATTGAGCTGATCCGCAGCCGGCTGGATGTGGTGCACCTGGAGGGCGGCGCAGATTATCGATTGCGGCAGTTGGAGCAGGCACCGACTTACTTGGATTCGAGCCTTGCGGGTACGATAGCGCTGCTAAGGCGTAGGTTCGCGGCACTCGCCGGAGAATCCGCGGCCGGACCCTCTGTCCTCAACATCGAAGACCGCAGCATCGCCGCCGTCGCTACCGGCCTTGAACTGGCGTGGTTCGAATTCAATGAATTGTGCACCGGACCGCGCAGCCCGAACGATTACATTGAGCTGGCGCGCATGTACCACACGATTTTCATTTCCAACATCCCTACATTCACCGCGCGCGACGAGGATGCCGCCCGCCGCTTCATCGCGGCCATCGACGAGTTCTACGATCGCGGCGTCAAGCTCGTGGTCTCGGCCGCGGCGGCGCCGGCAACGCTGTATCGCGGCGAACGCCTCAAGTTCGAATTTCAACGGGCGGCGAGCCGACTCGTCGAGATGCAGACGCAGCACTATCTCGCCGCGGAACATCGCCCATAAAGGACGCGGTCGCATCTACCCCGTAGATTCTGCGCGAAGCGCATGAAGACACCTGGCATAATTCGCCCATGACGACGGTCGCCGAGTTCCAAGTACACTACAGGCAGATCCTGGACCCAAGCGGCACGGCGGTGGCAACGCTGCCGCAATTTGCGCAGGACACCGACGAGGTGCTGCGAATGTATCGTGCCATGACGCTGGTCCGCGTTTTCGATGCGAAGTCGGTCAACCTGCAACGCACCGGACAGCTCGGCACCTACCCCTCGTCGCTCGGCCACGAAGCAGCGCACGTGGGCATCGGTGCGGCGATGCGGCCCGAGGATGTGCTGGCGCCCGTCTACCGGGAATTCGGCACGCAGCTGTGGCGCGGCGTCACCATGACCGAAATCCTCACCTACTGGGGCGGCGACGAAACGGGCAACGACTTTGCCGTACCGCGCCACGACTTCGCCTGGTGCGTGCCCATCGCAACCCAAACCCTGCACGCCGCCGGCGCGGCCATGGCCTTCAAGATCTTGAAACAACCGCGTTGCGCGCTCGCCTACATCGGCGACGGCGGCACCTCGGAAGGCGCCTTCTACGAGGCGATCAACCTGGCCGGGGCGCGCGCCCTGCC